>NZ_JBFPKG010000079.1:0-20852 GCF_040948665.1 Paraburkholderia sp. BR14320 | reverse complement strand
CAAACGCTGGGCCCGGCAACGCTCGGGGAACGCCGGAGCCCGATCGACAGGTCAACGCCAAGGCAGCTCGGCCAATCCCAGCACGGGTCAGATCGGTCCGACGTTCGAGGCGTATTTTGGACTGAGTATCCCAGCAATCGTAAGCGGCGCTTGCGCCACCTCAGAAGAGCAGCGATAGCGAGGAATTTTTTCGGCCTGAATTTGTTTCGACTGCAAAAAAATCTGCCCTATCTTCCTCCTCGTAGAGCGGTCTGAACTAGCAGAAACTTTGTTACATGCCGGTATGTTCCGGTGCACAAGTTAACAAAGTTATGAAATCGCAAGTTCTTCAAAATTACACGCCTGATGGCAGGATGTTTGGCGCAACCCCTCCGGTGTGCTGTCCGATGTCGTGCAGCATTCCTTGCAGCCCTACGACTGGGGGGCAGCATGAGTGATGTCGCCATAATTGACAGCACTTCGCGCAGCGAGCACCTTGAGATCGCTACGCTGAAGGACCTTCAGGCCCTCGCCAGCGCCGTTACCTCGCCTCCCTTTGAGCAGATCGCCGCTGTAGCGCTTGAGCACTTCGACGTTGTTGTCGAAGACATTCTCCGTCTCGATGGCGAGCGTCGTGGCAAAGAATTCGTTGCATACAACCCGCGTCGTGACGACCGTGAGCGTGGGTCGTTCTCGATCAACACGGAGACGGGTCGCTTTGCTGATTTCGCCTGCGACGACGAAATCAAAGGCGGTGATCTGATTGCCCTCGCTGCTTACGTCTGGGACTGCGGCATGGCGGTGGCTGCCAGGCGTTTGCTGGACGAACTCGAAAAGCGGCAGATCGAAATGCCGTCGAACACAGATAACATTCCCGTGCGTCGTCAGCCGGTTGTGCGTCAGGTCGTTCGGAACGAAGTAATGTCTCCAATTCCCGAGGGGAGCCCGGAGCTTGACGTTCGCCGCTTTGTCGCTCGTGGTTCGATCCTTGAGGGTCGCTACGACTACGTTGATGCTAACAACTGCCTGTGCTTTGTCCAGTTGCGTTTGCGCTTGGCGGATGGAACGAAATCCTTCCGCACGTTGCGGGTCACAAGCGGGGATGACGGCTCGCTGCGCTGGACTGGTGGCATGCCGCTTGGCCTGCGTCCGTCGAGGGCGATCAAGGCGCACCGGTCTTCGTCGTCGAGGGTGAAAAGGCTGCACTCGCTTTGCGGGGACTGTGGGCTATGGTCGTTGTGACCTCTGCGAGCGGTGCGAAGGCCGCGGCTAAGACCGATTGGTCTCCGCTCGCAGGGCATCCGGTTGTGATCTGGCCGGATAACGACGAGGCTGGTCTGAAATATCAGGACCAGGTGATCGAACTGATTCGTGCGTCTGGCCCGTCGACCCCGATCAAGGTCGTCGATGCAGAAGGGATCATGCGCATCCTGTGCGAGGCTCAGGGGTGGGCGTATGACGAGAAGGCCGATGAGCTAAAAGGGTGGGACGTCGCCGACATTGCACAACTTGGCTTTGCTGGGGATGTCGTTCGAGATTGGGTGAAAAGGTCATTGATCGATGTACCGGTCCCATTGGGGAACGATGGGCAGATCAGGCAGATCGTAACGGTGGAGAACGGCGACTCGGTGACGTGGGCATCGGGCAAGAGCTATACCGTGGACGATGGAGGCGTAACAGTATGGAAGTCTCAGAAGGGCGAACTGGTGCCTTTGAAAGTGTCTTCCCGCGTCGAGATACTGCGACAGCTTCGTGATCGTCAAAGCACGGGCTGGAGCCTAGAACTCCGCTTGCATAAGCCTGACGGCGAACAGCAAACGATCGTAATGCGGCGTGCGACGCTGTCTGACGCTAAGGTTTTTCGGGAGACGTTCAGCGATCTCGGAGTGCTTGTCTACAACTGGGTCGAATTCCACGACTACCTGGCTCATGCACAGACCCGCGAAGCGCATGAACTCGTTCGCTGCGTGGGCTGGTTTGGCATGAACTATGTGCGGGCTGATCGTATTTTCGGTCTGGGCGCTGAATCGATGGCTCGTGATCCGGACGCTCCGGCGTGTGCTGCGTTCGGTCAACAAGGTACGCTCGAAGCATGGAATGAACAGATTGGCATGCGTTGCGCGGGAAATTCTCGCCTTATGCTTGCGGTGTGTGCTGCGTTGGCGGGCCCGTTGTTGCGCTTTATTGATGGGGAAAGCGGGGGGCTGCACCTAGTTGGACCGAGTAGTGTCGGCAAGACAACGGCATTGCGGGTAGCCGCATCGGTCTGGGGGCGCCCGGACGACTTCATTCGTTCGTGGCGCTCCACCTCGAACGGGTTGGAGTCCGTTGCTGCGGGGCTGAATGATGGCGTTCTGCTGATCGACGAAATGAACCAAGCCACGCCGCAGGAAGCCGGTGACGCGGTGTACATGCTGGGCAACGGCAAGGGAAAGACGCGTATGACCCGCCATGGTGTCGTCGCGCCGATGTTTAAGTGGCGGCTCGTATTCGTTTCGACGGGCGAAATTCCCCTCCAGGATCATTTGGAGTCGGCAGGAAAGACTGCTCGGGCAGGGATGGAGGTCCGGCTCCTAAATGTTCCGGCTGACGCCGGCTGTGGTTACGGTATGTTTGATACTTTGCATGGGGCTGACACTAGTAAAGCATTGGCCGACCACCTGCGGGCGTCAACGTCGAATACGTACGGCGTCGCTGGTGATGCGTGGCTGACATACTTGACCGAGCAGATGGTCGAGCAAGGGCAGGAAGCATTCGGCGAAATGATGAGGGGGCGCATGGCTGAACTCGAAGCCCGGTTTACCCGCGAGAGCGCAGACGGTCAGGTGACTCGAGCGGCACGCCGTTTTGCGCTGCTGGCACTCGCAGGCGAGGCGGCTGTGGATGCAGGCGTTGGAGGCTGGGGGGCGGGCGATGCGACGACAATGATGCAGCGATGCTTCGATGCGTGGATCGACGAACGAGGTGGGGTAGGATCGGGAGAGGAGGCGCAAGCGCTGCGGCAGGTACAGCTATTTTTTGAGCAGCACGGGCAGTCCAGTTTCCAGCGCATTGAGTCGGGGCTGTGCGGAGAGTCGGTGGATAACAATCGCACCGTCATAAATAGGGCCGGGTATTTCAGCGAATCGACGGATGGGGGACGTATATTTCATGTCTTTCCCGAGCCGTTTCGAAATCGTGTTTGTAGTGGGCTGAACTGGAAGTTCGTGCTTGAAGTGCTCCGGAAGCATGGACTGTTGCTGCGTGATACAGGTCAATCTGCGAGGGTGCCGGGACTTCGAGGGGCGAACTCGATCCGTTCGTACTGGATCAGCGAGCGCATTGTTGGGTTCGATCCAGCAGGGCGGCCGAACACAGCACCCGAAAATTGAGGCGATGCAAACAGGAGGAAACGTGACGGTCGTGACAGGCCGTCGCAGCGATGGCTGCCGTGGAAGGCCCGCAGAGATTGGGTTGTAACAATGTGACTGTTGTGACGGGAAGGACACGCATTGGCACGCTTTCAAGTTCGAAGACCGGAAGCGATTCGCACTTGTAGCATTAGCGAACGGTCTTCAAACCAACGTCACAATCGTCACAACGTCATCATTCGCCAACGCCAAGGACTTCCGCCGTTACAGTGGGACCGTCGGCTCGACACGTGCGTCACATGTGCACGTATCGGCTGCACTTTGCAACGTCGAGTGATCTATTTATCTTTGCCGTTGAACTGTCGATATACCTCGGGATATTGAGGTTGAAGTCGTTGTCAGCGATTTCCGAAACGGGCACAAGCCGCGAGAACTTCGGTATTTCGGTCTGCTTGTTGAATGCGTCAACGATCTTGTGAATGTCCTGCGCTCGCAGGCGATTCTTGTTGCCGTCCTTCGCGTAGCCCTTGCTGGCGTCGATCATGAAGATGCCCTTGCGGGCTGCAGCGTGTTCCTTGTCGAGAACGATGACGCACGCCGGAATGCCCGTGCCGTAGAACAGGTTGGCCGGGAGACCGATGATGCCCTTGATGTAGCCCTGTTGCACGATTCGCTTCCGGATAACACCTTCCGCACCGCCCCGGAACAGAACTCCGTGCGGCAGAATCACGGCTCCCTTACCCGTGCTTTTGAGCGAGGTCAGAATATGAAGCAGGAAGGCGTAATCGCCGTTCTTTTCTGGGGGAGTGCCGTAATCGAAGCGGTGATACAGATCGTTGGTCGGGTCCAACCCGTTGCTCCACGCCTTGGTCGAGAATGGAGGGTTGGCGACGACGAAGTCGAAGGTCTTGAGAAAGCCGTTTCGCTGCACGAAGTGAGGACTTGACAGGGAGTTGTCCCTCCAGATTTCTGCCGTCGGGCAGTCATGAAGGATCATGTTCATCTTGGCAAGTGCGGACGTGGCGTTGTCCATTTCCTGGCCGTAGATGGTCAGATCAACGCCAGCGGTGCCCTTGGCTTCGTCGTGGGCTTTGATAATTAGCGATCCAGAGCCGCATGTTGGATCGTAAATCGTCTGGTCGGAACCGGTCACTTCACGGTCCAGATTCGCCAGCATGAATGGGACGGTGGGATGACGAAGAACTGCGTTTAGCCTGCCGGTTCCAAGTCCGACAGACAAGTCCATCTCAGTCACGACATGATTGACGCAGAGATATATATTTTTGTTCGTCACAAACGTCACATTGTCACAACCCACGGCTGGCGGGGCTTTTCAGGCAGTTGACTCCGTCACGCATTCGTCACTCCGTCACAAGCCCCGGTCAAGCCAACCTTCCCCAAGTTATCATGACCGGCAAGCAGGTCAAGTTTACGAGAATTCACCCGCCAGCCGATAACAAATTAAAATAAATTTAGATAAGAACAAGTCAAGAAATTGTCTTGACGTTGACAACCAAATGGGGGAGAAATGTTCAATTCTGAAAATTATGTTCGTACCGCTGTAGACCGGATCGGCGGCCCGACCAGGACCAGTAACCTTGTTGGTGCGAGTAATGCGACGATTCATGCTTGGCTCAAGAATGGCCGCATTCCAAACATAGACAAGGCTCGCATCGTCGCCAAAGCGGCGGGAATGGAGGTTCAGGTGCTGCGGGGGACACGTTGATGGATATCGCCACGCTCAGAAATGTGCTCGAGCATCGTATCGAGATCAGCCCGGTAACCGGGAGACCCCGCTTCAAGGCACTGCACAATGACGTCCTGTTCTACATTGAACGGCTGGGTGGCACCGCAAAATCTGCGAAGCTGCTGGGTGCATTCCCCGCGGATGTCGAACAATGGATCGACGAACACCATGTTCCGCAACCCTTTGCCGACCGGATCCACGATCTTACAGGCGCACAAGTGTCTGTAATTCAGGAACCGCCGACGGTGTTGATCGGGGAGGCTTGTGTCTGGCCACCGGTCCGTAGCAGCGACATCCAGAAAAGGTTGAGGCTGCCGCCGCTTGCGGAAGATGGCGCCACACGCATCGATTCATAAGGTTTTGCGTATTTTATTTCGGGCTATCATGTCCTGGTGGCAGTTCAAGCGACCTGTTCAAACCTGTGCCGACCGAAGGAGGTGTTGCTGTCGCTGATTGCGAAATCCGATCCAGCTTCTCGATCAGAAGCCCTGTTTGCAGATGGCTGTAGCGCTTCAGGCATTGCATCGTGCGATGGCCAGAGATGCTTGCGACCTCGATCAAGTTGAATCCACTTTCAACCAGCGAGCTGATGCGTTCATGTCGCAGGTCGTGGAACCGAAGATTCTGCAAGAACGGATCACGCTCAAGTTCCCTTGCGGAGATGCCCCTTTCTCGCGCTTCAGCTTCGTATGCATGACGGGCGCGTCGCACTGCGCGCTGAAATGCACCTGACAAACTCGTACCGTTTTTTTTGAAGAGCTTTCCATCCGTCCGGCGGGGCAGCGCATCAATTGTTTGAGTCGCCTTAAGCGATAGTGGGACTGTACGAGTGTCTCCATTCTTGGTGACCGGAAGCCAGACCACACGCTTGCTAATGTCGATGAATTGCCATTCCAGGCCCAGGATCTCGGAACGGCGCATTCCGGTTTCGACTGCCAGCTGCATGATCGTCTGCAGGTCGGGAGCAAAGCGGGCGGCATGAAAAACATGATCAAACTCAAGACGACTGACGCGCCTTTCTCTTGCCTTGCTGTTCGGCGGTTTGCGAATCCCGCTGATCGGATTGGTGTCGAGCATCAGCCAGTCTCGTTGGCACACCGTCAACACCGCTGAAAGGCAGTCGATGTATCGGCGTGCACTGGCGGGCTTCAGGGAGGAACGAACCAGCTTATCCCGTTCCGTGACGAGATCATGCCTTGAGATCTTGTTCACCTGACAGCTTCCAAGCGGCGAGCTTTTCCAGAATCGAAGCAGATACTGCTCCGCTTTTTGTCCTCGTTTGGCGGGAAGGACCTCGGTGCAATAGCGGTCGATGGCATCTGCCAGCGTGCACTGGGCAGACGGTGAAGTCGACTTGCTGCGCTCAACGTTGCGGTCGCCATAATGCTCCAAAATGATTCTCTGCTGTGCTTCCCAGCGTCGGGCTTCGGCTTCGGTCCCGAAGCTTTGGCTGGCTGTGTGGCCGTTGACGGTGAGTCGAACCTGAAATTTGCTACCGCGTAGACGAATGCTCATTGCTCTGACCCCTTGGACAGAGCCTGGACAGACACGAACTGGAACCGCGTGAACCCAAGCCAGGCAAGGCTTCGGCCATGTGTCGAACCGAATCATCAATGAAGTGCGCGGGATCAACCGGGTCGTCTATGACATCTCGGGCAAGCCGCCTGCGACAATCGAGTGGGAGTGATCGGGCGTCTCGACCGTACCGGCACGACCTGATAACACAACACATCAAAGCCCGCGTTTTTCGCGGGCTTTTTTGTTTTGGGCCGCCGGATTCGCAGGCTTTGAACGGCGCTGCGATTGATGCCGGCATGTCAGACCAGATCGAGCCGCGCCCCCATCTCGACGACGCGATTCGGCGGCAACCCCAGGTGAGCGGTCGCATTCAATTCGTTTTTGCGCAGCAGCGAGAACAGGCTCAGCAGCAAATAGCGTCCCGGACGCCGCTTCGTCTGCACCGTCAGCGATTCCCGCCCGAGGTAGAACGTGGTCGACATCGGGTCATAAGCCGTGCATCCCGCGTGACGCAGCGCCTGTTCGAGAAGCTGCGGTACGTCCAGCATTTCTAGGTAACCGTAACGACCGACGATCCGCACGAAGCCCTGATCGAGGCGCTGCACCTTGAAGCGGTCGCTTTCGTCGACGCGCGGAATCTCCTCGGTCAGCAAGGTCAGCAGCACGACCTGTTGATGCAGCACCTGATTGTGCTTCAGGTGATGGAGCAGGGTGGTCGGCACCGAGTCGCCGGCGGCCATCAGAAATACGCCCGTGCCATGCACGCGGTACGGCGCAGCCGAGGCGATGCTTGCGACGAATGCGTCCAGCGGCAACTGCGTATCCGCGCGGGCGCGTTTCAGCGCTCGCAGCCCGATCAGCCACGACGTCGAGATCAGGAAGGTTAAACGTACCGATGGTGAGCGGCAGCCAGCCGCCTTCGGCAAACTTCATCGCGTTCGCCGCGACGAAGGCCACGTCCACCACCATGAAAAGCCCGGCCACGAGCGCGACACGCCAGATCGGCCAGTTCCAGCGCACGCGCGCGAATGCGGCGAACAGCATGGTCGTGATCAACATCGTCGTCGATACGGCGATACCGAAAGCGGCCGCGAGACTATCCGAGCTGCGGAAGCCAAGCACCACCGCGATGGTCGCGATCATCAGCACCCAGTTCAGACCCGGCAGATAGATCTGCCCCTCGGCGCTCGACGACGTGTGCTTGACCGTCACGCGCGGCGACAAGCCTAGCTGCGCCGCCTGGCGCGTCAATGAGAACACAGCGGAAATCAGCGCCTGCGACGCGACGATGGTCGCCAGCGTGGCAAGCACTACCATCGGATACAGGCCCCAGGACGGCACTGTCGTATAGAACGGCCGCGACGCGGCACTCGCATCGCGCAGCAGCAATGCGCCCTGACCCAGATAGCTGACGGTCAGCGCGGGCAACGCGAGTCCATACCACGCGAGACGGATCGGCCGCGCGCCGAAGTGGCCCATGTCGGCGTACAGCGCTTCGCCGCCGGTCAGGCACAACACGACGGCGCCCAGTGCTACGAAGCCCTTGAAGCCGTTATGCGCGAAGAACTCGATACCGGTAAGCGGGTTGAACGCAGCGAGGATGGCAGGTGTTTGCACGAGCGACGCCAGCCCCAAGCCGAAGATGACGACGAACCAGACCGTCAGAATCGGACCGAATGCGACGCCCACGCGTCCGGAGCCCAGCGGCTGCACCGCGAATAGCGCCACCAGGATCACCACGGTGATCGGCACCGTGTAATGCGCGAAGGCGGGCGTCGCCACTTCGATCCCTTCGATCGCGCTCAGCACCGAGATCGCAGGCGTGATGACGCCGTCGCCATACAACATCGCGGTGCCGAACATCGCCATGAACACCCAGCGCAACGCGCCCGCGCGAGTCACGCGGCCGGTGCGCTCGCCGACCAGCAACGCGAGCAGCGCAAGCAGTCCGCCTTCGCCGCGGTTGTCGGCCTGCATCAGCACCAGCACGTACTTGCCGCTGACCATCAGCAGCAGCGACCACAGGAACAGCGAGACGATGCCGATCACGTTCGCGTGCGTCGGCGCGACGCCGAGCGAGCCGCCGAAAGCGGCTTGCAATGCATACAGCGGGCTCGTCCCGAGGTCGCCAAATACGATGCCGAGCGCGGAGAGTGCGAGTGCGGCCGTACCAGTCGCGCGATGCGGGGACGGCGAAGCCCGCAGAGTTTGGACGTTGTTCATGGGTTATTCAGATCCGGAGATGACGTCGGCAGGCGAGGGCGATGGCATCGACAGTCTGCTCGACAGAATGTTGCTGTGCCGATTGCAATGCTTTGAATCCCATGAGTCGGATTGACGATCGAATTCGGTGTCGTGCTGCGCGTACCATGCAACGAATCGCGCCTGTCCGCAATGACGGTTAACCCAAGGCACACGTAGCTACGAGCGATGAGTCGACTGGATGCGTAAGGTGAGTGTTCAGATAATGAAAGAAGGGTTTGCGTACGCGCGCAGGTTGGGAACTGACTTCACACGGCGCAGCCTTGATTCGACGAACTTCGCCTCGGGTCGAAGTTGCCAAACCCGGCGGGATGCTCAGTAATCCTGCTGACACTCGTCGACGGCCAGCCAGCACAATCCGCTCGAAAGGCGGTTCGGCCCTCTGTTCACATTTGATGACATTGGCGCAAACATCATCGAGGAAAATGGGCGCCGACCACGCGACCATGCTGCACTTCGCGAACTCGCTGAATCTCGTACGCGAGCACAAGGCGGTGTTTCATGGGCGTCACCATATCGTCGTTGCACATCGGTGGCGCAACGAGCAGAACTACAGCTTCCCCGACGCGTTGTGCGGCGACTATCCGCTGATCCACAACTCCGCGTGGTTGAAGGACGCGGGCGACTGCTACCCCCTTCGAGATTCGCCAGGGCGCGGCGCAACTGCAGCGTGCGGTCGATCACCACGCGGCGCAACTCGATGGACTTCTGATTGCCGCCGCTCCCTATCACGAGATCTGGACGCTGCCCGAATATGAAGCGAGCTGTGCGCCGTATTTCGCGAGCCTGTTCCGCTGCCCGGTGCGCCTGATGCCCCATCTATGGAGCCCGATGGTATTGGAGCGCGAGGCGACGAAGCTGCCGCAACATCGGAACGTCGGTTACCGGCCCGGACGCAGGCGCTGGCGCGCGGGCATCTTCGAACCGTACATCTGCATGGTGAAGGCGAGCTACGTGCCGCTGCTGGTCTGCGAGGCCGCGCACCGCGATAACCCCAACATGCTCGAGCACGTGTTCGCGTACAACAGGTTTCATCTGAAGAAGCACGTGAGCTTCAACGGCTTCGCGCGCAGCCTCGATATCGTGCATCACGGGCTCGCGTCGTTCGAAGGGCGTTTTCCGTTTCGCCAGGTGGTGGCCGGCGACTTCGATGTGATCGTCAGCCATCAGTGGGAAAACGCGCAGAACTATGTGTACTACGAGGCGCTGTATGGCGGCTATCCGCTGATCCACAACTCGCATCTGATCGGCGCTTGCGGGTATCGCTACGACGACTTCGATTGCGAGGAGGGTGCACGCGCGTTGCAACTCGCGTATGCGGAGCACGACGCCGATCTCGATGCCTACCGGCGCGCCGAGCATTCGTTGTCGCCGGCCGCTGAGTCCTTCATCGAGCTTTGGTACAAGCGTATCGGCAAGCCGGCCGGCCTGTAGCGCGTTGTCATTGCGCATGGCCTGTCATACTGTATGAATATACAGTAACATGGCTGCAATGAGCCGCTTGTGCGGCGGTGTGCGAATCGGTGGAAAAATTCAGCGAGGGGAACGAGGCGCGATGCCTGAACAACTGTGGTTGCCCAGGCTAGAGGCGCCGCCGCCGCCCACCGACGGGCTCTTTTTCGCCGTTTATCCGGATGCCAATGCCGCAGTCGGCATGGCGAAGTTCGCGCAGCAGCTTTGCGCGGACGTACGCGGGCGCACCGGCGTGCGGGGCAAAGCGCTCACGGCGAACCGTTTGCACGTGACGCTGAGGCATCTCGGCAATTTCGCGGGCGGCTTGCCGGAGGATGTGGCGGAGGCGGCGAAACGGGCGGCCGCCGCGGTCAGCATGGCACCGTTTACGGTCGAATTCGACGCGATCGCCAGCTTCGCGAAAAGGCCGCGGCTCGGGCCGGCGGTGCTGGTCGGCGAGCACGGTGTGCGCGGACTGCAGGCGCTTCACGATGCGCTCGAAGCGAGCTTGCGGGACGACGGCATCGAGCCCGATACACGCTTTACGCCGCACGTGACGCTGGCGTACGGCATGCCGTGGATCGAGCGCCGTCCGGCCGAGCCGGCATGCTGGAACGTGCGCGAGTTTGCGCTGATGCACAGCCTGCTGGGGCGAACCAAACATATCGTTCTCGCGCGCTGGCCGTTGGTGGGGCAAAGCTGAGGGAGGGGCGAGGGCGCGTTGGCCACCGCGGTGTCGAATGCGCGGGTGTATCGCCTGGCAACCGTTAGAACCGCACGCTTGTCCCGCAGCCCCCGGCATAGGCGCCACCGCTTGCCGCGGCGCCGGCGCAAAAGACGCCGCAGCCGGAAAGCAGCAAGGCCGCGGCAATCGCCGCCAGCGCGGTACCCACGCCGATGCGCCGGGACGCGTGCGGGCTCCCTCGCACCGCCTGCATCGCGCCGATAGGGCGCGGATGCACGACGGGGAAAGTACTGGGACCGCTGATCGGTTTGAATGACATCGCGGCATCGACTTCGACGGGAGGCCAATCCTGGCGTGCCGCGCCAGTCAAGCGCTGCGCGCATCGTACGGCTCGATGACTTACTCTAAGTCGACGCTGAAGCACCGTCAAAGGCCGAATAGCCGGGAAATCGGCGCTTTTATGCCATCGACGGAGCACTGAACGCCCGTGCGCTCCCTGATAGAATGCTCGGGCCGCAACGTAGTGGATTGCAGATGAAATTGCTTGATGCGCTTGTCGAACAGCGTATTGCCGCCGCCGCCGCGCGCGGAGAGTTCGACGACTTGCCGGGTGCGGGCGCGCCGCTGGCCCTCGATGACGATGCGTTGGTGCCGGAAGAGGTGCGCGTCGCCAACCGGATTCTGAAAAACGCGGGCTTCGTGCCGCCCGCCGTCGAGCAGCTTCGCGCGCTGCGCGACCTGCAAACGGAGCTGAATGCCGTGAGCGATCAGGCGACCCGTTGCCGGCTCCAGGCCCGCATGCTCGCGCTCGATATGGCGCTCGAATCGCTGCGCGGCGGCCCGATGGTCCTGCCGCGCGAATATTGCCGCCGAATCGCCGAACGTCTGTCGGAACGCGTGGGCAATGTCGATGTGGCCGAAGCAGGTTCACAGTGAACGAGCCGCTCGCGTGTGCTGCCTCGATCGGCTCTTCGGCGCAAACCGAGGACGGCGAGAAATCCGTCGACGCTAGCATCGGCGCAGTGTCCGCGCTGGCGCCTGTGCAACCTGTGGCCGGTCCCGCCATCCCTCCCGGCAATTCCGAAGCGCCCATCGTCTCCGAACGCGACTTGCGCTTCATGGCGCTCGCTCAGGCCGCCGCCGAAGAAGCGCGCGCAACCGGCGAAGTACCGGTCGGCGCGGTGCTGGTGCGCGGCGACGAAGTCATCGCCACAGGCTTCAATCATCCGATCGGCGCGCACGATCCGTCCGCGCACGCCGAAATGGTTGCACTGCGCGCGGCTGCGCAGTCGCTCGAAAACTATCGTCTGCCGGGTTGCGAACTCTATGTGACGCTCGAGCCTTGCCTGATGTGCGCCGGCGCGATCATGCACGCGCGCATCGCGCGTGTCGTGTTCGGTGCGCGCGATCCGAAAACGGGCGCGTGCGGCAGCGTAGTCGATGCGTTCGCGAATCCTCAGCTGAACCATCACACGACGGTCAGCGGAGGTGTCCTCGAAGCCGAATGCGGTGCCGCGCTCAAGTCGTTTTTTGCCGAGCGTCGTCGCGCGAGCCGCGCAGCGCGCGCGGCGGCACGTGGTGAAGCGACTGGAGTGGCTGAAGGCTCCGTTGGCACCGCCACGGACTCCGCCGCACCCCCCAGCAGCGAACCGCCTCCAAGCACGCCGCTCTAAAACAACAACGTCCAACGGGTCTCGCCATGACCGCTCATCGCACCATCGAACTGATTGCGCCATCCGGCTATCCGCATGATCCGGAGGTGCTGCATCGCGCGTTGCATCGGCTGCGGGCGCAGGGGCATCGGGTCGACGGCGAGGAGGCCGCGAAGCGCCGCTACCAGCGCTTCGCCGGCACCGACGGCGAGCGCGCGGCCGATCTGAACCGGCTCGCCGATCCATCGCGCGAATTACCCGATGTCGTGCTGGCCGTGCGCGGCGGCTACGGCGCGGTGCGCATCCTGCACGGTCTCGACTACGAAGGGCTGCAGCGGCGGCTCACCGATCAGCCGATCGCGCTCGTCGGTCACAGCGACTTCACCGCGATCCAACTGGCGCTGCTCGCGCGTGCCGGCGTGAAGACCTTCGGCGGCCCGATGCTGATGAGCGATTTCGGCGCCGAGGAGCTCAGCGAATTCACGATGCGGCATTTCTGGTCGGCATTGACGCAGCCGACCCTCACGATCGCGAGCAACACGCCGCAAGCGCAGAACGTCGACGTGACGGGCACGCTGTGGGGCGGCAATCTGGCGGTGGTGGCGTCGCTGGTCGGCACGCCGTACATGCCGCCGGTGCAGGGCGGCATCCTGTTCGTCGAAGACGTCAACGAGCAGCCGTTCCGCATCGAGCGGATGATCTATCAGCTGCATCTGGCCGGCATCCTCGCGCAGCAGCAAGCGCTCGTGCTCGGTGACTTCACGGGCGGCAAGCCCTACGACTACGACAACGGCTACGACCTGCAGGCGATGGTCGAGCAAGTGCGTTCGCTGATCGGCATTCCGGTCGTGACGGGGCTGCAGTTCGGGCATGTCCACAACATGGTGACGCTGCCGGTCGGCGCTAATGCGCATCTGGTCGCCGATGCGCATGGCTTCAGGCTGACGGCGTCGGGCTATCCGAGCCTTGGCTGAAGCCCGCGTGGGTGAGGAGAGGCGGGCGGATAGCCCGCTTTTTTGCGTCATTAATGCAACTAACCGTCAGCATTATTCAGCTCGCCACCTCCCACACCCTTCGCCAATATTTTCAGTTTTTGTTGACAAAAACCGAGCCGACAACAATCGGCTTGGCCGCGCCATAACGCGGTAAGATTCCCGCCAGACAGCCGCGCCGCTTGACTTACAGACTGTCTCTGACGCAACGCAGCACGATAACTGTCGAAAATCGACGCAAAAATTGTTGACAATATTTGTGTCCGTCCTATGATGACCAACATACCGAGACGCCAATCATGTCCGACACCGAATCAGTCGCGGGCAGTTCGAAGCCCGAAGCAATCGCCGAGCGCATCCGCGCCGCGATCCTCGAGCATCGGCTGGCACCCGGCGCGAAGCTCACCGAAGCTCAGCTATGCGAAGTATTTGGTGTGAAGCGCGGCCCGATCCGCCAGGCGCTTTCGCAGCTGGCGGGTGAGCGGCTCGTCGATCTCGAGCCTAACCGTGGCGCGTTCGTCGCGAGTCCGTCGTTGCAGGAGGTGCACGAGGTGTTCGAAATGCGCCGCATCATCGAGCTGGCCGTCGTCGAAAAGATCTGTAGCGGACACGGCATGCGGCGTCTGAAGAACATCGGCGGCATGATCGGCCGGGAGCGCAAGGCATTTGAAACGCGCGATTTTCCGGCATGGATCCGTTTGTCGGGCGAGTTTCATACGGAGCTTGCGAACCTGACCGGCAACTCGGTGCTGTGCGATTGCCTGAACGGGCTGGTCGCGCGTTCCACGCTGATTTCCGCGCTGTACGAATCGCTCGGACGCAGCCCGTGCTCGTTCGAGGACCACGAAGCGATTCTCGCCGCGCTCGACGCCGGCGATGCGAAGCAGGCGGCCGCGCTGATGTCGCGCCATCTGCAAAGCGTCGAGTTGAAGATGCTGGAGCGCCCCGCGCGCGGTGCAGCGGATCTGCACGAGGTATTCGGCGCGCTCGCGCCGAAAGAAACATCCACGTAAAGAGCCGAAGCCGACTCCACCCCAGGCTGAGGCAAGTAGCAGGCGAGCGCCCGTTGCCGGTGCGCGCCGCACTGAATTGAACTGAACCGATAGATGCACGGCAGGGCGGCCTCGCGTGAGCGCCGCCGGCCTGAGCACGCACGTCCGTCGCAAGACGACGGACCTCAGGGTAGCGACGCATCGCCGGAAATCCGCGGCGGCTGGCGATGCGACAACCACAAGTACGTCAGTACGGAGACACGCGCGGCACGGTCCGGGACCACGACGCCGACTTCTGCGACCCACACAGGGCAAGAAGCGAGCAACTGGCATGGCCGATGCAATGTCCGTCGATGCGCTTTCGACGGTCCCTATCCAAAGGAGGAATCATGGCTCAGTTCAGTGCAGCGCCAGGCAGTCACCCCATCTCCAACTATCCGGAAGGCACGGCCCAAACCGATCCGTCGATGCCGGCTGGCTACAGCGAGCGACTCTACAACGCGGACCTCGCGCCGCTGCGCGCGCAGAACTGGACCGCGTACAACATCTTCGCGTTCTGGATGTCGGACGTGCATAGCGTGGGTGGCTACGTATTCGCGGGGAGTCTCTTCGCGCTCGGCCTGACGAGCTGGCAGGTGCTGGTCGCGTTGCTCGTCGGCATCACGCTCGTGAACGTGCTGTGCAACCTGATCGCGAAGCCGAGCCAGCTGAACGGCGTGCCGTACCCGGTCGCGTGCCGGGCGACCTTCGGCGTGCTCGGCGCGAACGTTCCCGCGGTGATCCGCGGCCTGATCGCGGTCGCGTGGTATGGCATCCAGACCTATCTCGCGTCGAGCGCGCTCGTGATCGTCGTGCTGAAGTTCGTGCCGCAACTGCTGCCCTATGCCGACGTGCATCGGCATGGCCTGCTCGGTCTGTCGACGCTCGGCTGGGCCGGCTTCATGCTGCTGTGGGTGCTGCAGGCGCTGGTGTTCTGGCACGGCATGGAGACCATCAAGAAGTTCATCGACTTCGCCGGGCCGGCCGTCTACGTCGTGATGTTCATTCTCGCCGGCTACATGGTGTATCGCGCGGGCTGGCGCAACATCGGCATCAACCTCGGCGGCGTCAAATATCACGGCATGGAAGTGGTGCCGGTGATGATCACGGCGATCTCGCTGGTGGTGTCGTACTTCTCCGGACCGATGCTGAATTTCGGCGACTTCTCTCGCTACGGCAAGACCTTTCGCAGCGTCAAGCGCGGCAACTTCTGGGGCCTGCCGGTCAACTTCCTCGCGTTCTCGCTGGTGACGGTGATCACGACCGCGGCCACGCTGCCGGTGTTCGGCGAGCTGATCACGGACCCGGTCGAGACGGTGGGCCGCATCGACTATCCGATGGCCGTGATTCTCGGCGCGCTGACCTTCACGATCGCGACGATCGGCATCAACATCGTCGCGAACTTCGTGTCGCCGGCCTTCGACTTCTCGAACGTCGCACCGCGTCTGATCAGCTGGCGTGCGGGCGGCATGCTCGCTGCGGTCGCGTCGGTGTTCATCACGCCGTGGAACCTGTTCAACAATCCCGCCGTGATCCACTACACGCTCGACGTGCTCGGCAGCTTCATCGGACCTTTGTACGGCGTCCTGATCGTCGATTTCTACCTGGTCAAGCGTCAGAAGATCGTGCTCGACGATCTGTACACGGTCGCGCCGAACGGCTCGTACTGGTATCGCAACGGCGTCAACTATCGCGCGGTGGCCGCGTTGCTGCCGGCCGCGGTGATCGCGGTGATCTGCGTGATGGTGCCGGGACTCGACGGCCTCGCGAATTTCTCGTGGTTCATCGGCGCGGGACTCGGCGCGTTGTTTTACCGGATGCTCGCACGCTGAGCTTCACGGAGCGCCAGGTTTTCGCCGCTGCAATAACGAGTCGAACAGGAGTCGCCATGCGTATCAAACTGATCAATCCGAACACGACGCACCGCATGACCGAGGCGATGGGGCGCTGCGCCCGCGAGGTCGCCGCGCCCGGCACCGAAGTGATCGCCATCAATCCGACGATGGGCCCGCCGTCGATCGAAGGCTATTACGACGAGGCGCTCGCCACGCCGGGTCTCCTCGCCGAAGTCGCGGCCGGGGAGCGCGATGGCTGCGACGGCTACGTGATCGCGTGCTTCGGCGACCCGGGTCTCTATGCGGCGCGCGAGTTGGCGCGCGGTCCGGTGATCGGCATTGCCGAGGCGGCGATGCATGCGGCGAGCGTGCTCGCGCCGGGCTTTTCAGTCGTGACGACGCTCGCGCGCACCTGCGGCATGGCCTGGCATCTGGCAGAGCGCTACGGGATGAAGCGCTTCTGCCGCAACGTGCGTGCCACCGACGTCGCCGTGCTCGATCTCGACAAGCCGGGCTCCGCGGCGCGCCGCATCATCCTCGACGAATGCCGGCGTGCGCTCGACGAGGACGGCTCGGACGCGATCGTGCTCGGTTGCGCGGGCATGGCCGAGCTATGCGTGGAGATCGAGGACGCGCTCGGCGCGCCGGTGATCGAAGGCGTGACGGCGGCCGTCAAATGGACCGAGGCGCTGGTGGCGCTGCGACTCGCGACGGCCAAGCGCGGCGACTACGCACGGCCGCTCACGAAGCGCTACGACGGCGCGCTGGCGTCGTTCAGCCCCGGCCCGCTGCGGGTAAACGCCGACTCGGCGCAGACCCAGGCGGACACCCAGACGGACACCCAGACGGACACCCAGACGGACACCCACATACACTCGCTGTAACACGCACTATCTGCCCGGCCGTATGGGCTCACCGGGGTGTTTTCGCTACACTGGGTCAACTCGGTGCGGCGGCTTCGGCCGCCGCTGAAGCCTCCAGACGAGCGCTTGCAAAAGCCAATCACGCCGTCGCTGCCGAGCGGTTTCGAGCCCGAGCTTCATGCGTGAGCTTCACGCGAATTCCTGGTCCCGTCACTACGCATCCGTCAAACCATGCCACTCGACCCGAACTACCCACGCGATCTGATCGGCTACGGCCGCCACCCGGTGCACGCGAACTGGCCGGGGCGAGCGCGCGTCGCGGTGCAATTCGTCCTGAACTACGAAGAGGGCGGCGAGAACTGCGTGCTGCACGGCGATCCCGCATCCGAGCAGTTCCTGTCGGAGATCGTCGGCGCGGCGGTCTATCCGGCGCGGCATATGAGCATGGAGTCGATCTACGAATACGGCTCGCGCGCGGGGGTGTGGCGCATCCTGCGCGAATTCGAAAGACGTGACCTCGCGCTGACGGTGTTCGGCGTCGGCATGGCGATCGAGCGGAATCCGGAAGTCGCGCGGGCCTTCGTCGAACTCGGGCATGAGATCGCATGCCACGGCTATCGCTGGATTCACTATCAGGACATGTCGCCGGACAAGGAAGCGGAGCACATGCGCCTTGGCATGGAGGCGATCGAGCGCGTGACCGGCGTGCGGCCGCTCGGCTGGTACACCGGCCGCGACAGTCCGAACACCCATCGGCTGGTCGCCGAATACGGCGGCTTCCTGTACGACTCCGACTACTACGGCGACGACCTGCCGTTCTGGATGGACGTCGAGGTGGCGGGCGGCAAGAGCGTGCCGCAACTGATCGTGCCGTACACGCTCGACACCAACGACATGCGCTTCGCGACGCCGCAAGGCTTCAATACCGCGGACCACTTCTTCACCTACCTGCGCGACGCGTTCGACGTGCTTTACGAAGAGGGCGACGAAGTGCCGAAGATGCTGTCGATCGGCATGCACTGCCGGCTGCTCGGCCGGCCGGGGCGTTTCCGCGCGCTGCAGCGCTTTCTCGACCACATCGAACAGCACGATCGCGTATGGGTGTCGCGGCGCGTCGATATCGCGCGGCACTGGCACGAAACTCATCCTTACCAACAGGACGACCGCGAGGCTGCGGCATGAAGGCGATGCAATACACCCTGGACCAACTCAACAGCCTCTCGACCGACGCGTTCGTCGCGACGCTGTCGGGCATCTTCGAGCACTCGCCTTGGGTCGCGGAGATGGCGGCGCGGCAGCGGCCGTTCGCGAGCATCGACGAGCTGCATCAGAGCATGTCGCAGATCGTCGAAACCTCGGGCGAGGACAAGCAGCTCGCGCTGATCAACGCGCACCCGGAGCTCGCCGGCAAGGCCGCGGTGCGTGGCGAGCTGACCGCCGAATCGACCCGCGAGCAAAGCGGCGCCGGGCTCGCGCAATGCACGCAGGAAGAGTTCGACAAACTGCATGCGCTCAATCGCGCGTATCGCGAGAAATTCGGCTTTCCGTTCATTCTCGCGGTGCGCGGCTACGACCGCCACGGCATCATCGCGAACTTCGAATCGCGCGTGAACAACAGCCGCGCCGACGAAATGCGCGCGAGCCTCGATCAGATCTATCGCATTGCACGTTTGCGGCTCGACGACCTGATCGGCGCGTGACGCGCACCGCGTCACGCAGCGAGCCGAGACGTTTTTTCCGCACCAATCGATATCAAGGACGACAAAGATGGCACTTCCGATTCTCGACCCCAACGCACCGGAATTCACGCGCCGTTACGTGAACCTGGCGGACCCGCGTCTGGGCGCGCAGGCGCTCGAGGCTAGCGACGAATTCTTCGCGCCGAAGGACCGCATGCTGAATCCGGAACCGGCCGTCTTCATTCCGGGCAAGTACGACGACAACGGCAAGTGGATGGACGGCTGGGAAACGCGCCGCAAACGCACGACCGGCTACGACTGGTGCGTCGTCAAGCTCGCGCGGCCAGGCGTGATCAAGGGACTCGACCTCGACACCAGCCACTTCACCGGCAATTTCCCGCCGGCGGCGTCGGTGGAAGCGGCGCGCGTCGTCGATGGCGAGCCGAACCAGTCGACGCCATGGACCGAGATCGTGCCGTCCACCACATTGCAGGGCAATAGCCACCATTACCTCGAAGTCGGCGACGCGAACGCGTACACGCATCTGCGCGTGAATATCTATCCGGACGGCGGCATTGCGCGTCTGCGCGTGTACGGTCAGCCGCAGGTGGACTGGGCCGGCGCGAGCCGCACCCAGCAGTTCGATCTCGCGGCGATGGAAAACGGCGCGTATCTGGTCGGCGCGAACAACCAGCACTTCGGCGCGGCCTCGACGCTGCTGATGCCGGGTCGCGGCGTGAATATGGGCGACGGCTGGGAAACGCGCCGTCGTCGCGAGCCGGGCAACGACTGGGCGATCATCGCGCTCGCACAGCCGGGCGTGATCCGCAAGATCGAAGTCGACACCGCGCACTTCAAGGGCAACTATCCGGATCGCTGCTCGATCCAGGCCGCGTACGTGAAGGGCGGCACCGACAGCTCGCTCGTCACACAGGCGATGTTCTGGCCGGTGCTGCTCGGCGAACAGAAACTGCAGATGGACAAGCAGCATTTCTTCGAAAGCGAGATCGCGGCGCTCGGGCCCGTCACGCATGTGCGCTTCAACATCTATCCGGACGGCGGCGTGTCGCGTCTGCGTCTGTGGGGGACGCTCGAATGAAAACGCTCGCCATCGAACCGCTGACGAAAGAGGCGTTCGCCGCATTCGGCGACGTGATCGAACTCGAAGGCGCGAAGCAGATTCCGATCAACCTCGGCACGTCGATCCGCTATCACGACCTCGCGAAAGTCGACGTGACCGACGAGCACGGCCGCACGCTCGTCAATCTGTTTCGTGGCCAGCCGCGCGCGCTGCCGTTCGAAGTGAAGATGCTCGAGCGTCATCCGCTCGGCAGCCAGGCATTCGTGCCGCTGAACGACAAGCCGTATCTGGTCGTCGTCGCGCCAGCGGGCGAACTCGATGCGGCGAAGATCCGCGCGTTCGTCACGAGTGGCTGGCAGGGCGTCAACTACGCGAAGGGCGTATGGCACCACCCGCTGATCGCGTTGGGCGAGGTGAGCGACTTTATCGTCGTCGATCGTGGCGGCGAGGGGCTCAATCTGAACGAACAGGATCTGGCGGAGTCGCTGTGGCTCACGGAAGATGCGTTGAGCGCGGTGGCGGTTTGATGGCAATGCAGCTGCCGGGTCGCCGGCAGCGTTGTGGTTGAAAAGAAAAGCCCGCGACGTGTGTTACGTCGCGGGCTTTTTTTCGGTTCATCGAGGATTTCCGGGGAACGCGGCGCGGATTTTGAGGAAGAAGTACTCCTCGTCGCGGTACCCGTAAGCTCTGCGCTTGATGACCTTGATCGTGTTGTTGATCCCTTCA
>NZ_JBFPKG010000078.1:0-21074 GCF_040948665.1 Paraburkholderia sp. BR14320 | reverse complement strand
GCACGGCCACTGGTCGCGTCGACTATCTCGGGCGGCGCGCCGTGCGCGGCGATGAAGTCCGCAAACGGCGCGACGCGCGCGAGCCGCGCCGGCGTGAGCGGAACGCGCCGGTCGAGCATGCCGGCCCACAGGTACACGCGAATCGCGTTATAGGCGCTCTCGGCGTGGGTCTCGGCGTCGGGTGCGAAGCCGCGGTTCGCGCGGTACAACGCCCAATCCGGCGAGAAGCCCTGCGGCGCGGTATCGATCAGGATGCGGCGCGTGCTCGCGAGCAAACGCGGCCAGCGCGGATCGTCGGGCAGCCGCGTAGCGAGGCCGCGCAGCAGCTGCGGCGGCATGTAGCTCGGATTGACGCGCCACACGTCCGGTTCCGGATGAAAGCCGACCGGGCCCGGCAGCAAGGTCAAGCCGAGCCCCGGCGCGTTGGCCGTTTCCTCGTCGAGCACGCGGCGGGCGAGCACCGCGCCGCGCGCCGTGTAGCTGCGCTCGCGCCACGCGTCGCCCGCTTCGAGCAGCGCATAGGCGATCCACAGGTCGGCATCCGACGACGCATTCGCGTCGAGCACGGCCCAGTTGCCGTCGGACGAGCGGCCCCACAGCCATGCAGGCAGACGCGCGGTCAGATCGCCTTGCGCGAGATGCTGCTCGGTCCAGCGCAGGATCGTGTCGAAGGCCGGGCGGTCGTTCGCGACGAGCGCGAAAAACAGTGCATAAGATTGGCCCTCCGACACCGTGCGCTCGTCGGACGAACCGACGTCGATCACGCGGCCATCGGCGGAAAGGAAATCGCGCTTGAATTGCTGCCAGCGCGGCCAGGGCGCTGCGGTGCATGCGGTGATGTCGGTGCCGCTGGGCTGCGGCGCTTGCGTGGCGAACGCGTTGAGGCTGCTCGCAAGCGTCAGCATCGTGGCCAGCACCGTTGCTGAAACGGCCGCCGTTGTTCGCTCGGGCCTGCTCGTAGACTTCGCGCGCAGGCCCGCGCCAGTTTCAACGCCCACCCCGTCGCGCGCTGCCCGCCACAGCGCCCCGCCCTTCGACTGACTCATCGATCAGACTCCCCGGCGCCGCGCGGCCAGTTCCTGCAACGCGGTGAACGCGCCGATCGCGAGCAGCAAACCGGCGAGCGCGCCGAGCACGCCGAGCAGCACCGGATGCTGGATCGCCTTGCTCCACAGCCGCGCATACCAGGGCACATAGCCGACCAGATAGGTGTCGCCGACGCGCATGCTGTCCACCTTGCCATCGCGCAGCAAAGCGACGTCGCCCTGCAATTGCGCGACGCGGTCCGGCTTTTCGAGCATGTCGAGCAGTTGCGACAACTGCTGCTGATCGGTGGCGCTCAGTGCGACGACGCTGCGTCCGTGGCTGCCCGGCAATTCGAAGCCCATCAGCGCGGCCAGCGGTCCGTCGCGTTCGATGCGCGCGCCACCGTCCGGCCGATGCACGTCGCTGTGCACGTCGCTGTGCGCGGCGCCGTCGCGCCGGGCGGTGCTGTGCCACTGCTCGTCGACCGCGAACGAGGCGCGTGCGAGCGGGCTCGACGCAGCGGCGCCCGACGCAGCGGCGTCGACCGACTGGGCGCCGATCGTCAGCGGCAACGCATTCGGCCAGCGCGCGAGCCACGGCGCCGAACCGTTGCCGCCGATCACCAGCAGATCCTTGCCGCTCAGCTGCGCGAGCTCGCGCGGCCGCGCGACCTGCACGCGCAGCGCCGGATAGCCGGTCCATTGCCCCATGTGGCCGAGCATCGTCAGCAGGCTTTCCAGTTCCTGCGGCGCGGGATGCTCGGGAATCACGACGGCCGTTTGCGACAGGTCCGCGTAGCGCGTGAACGGAAAGCCGCTGTTCGCGAAGAACGCGAGGTTCGGCATCCGTGCGTAGTGGACGAAATCCGAGAAGTCGATCGTCGAGTCGGGATCGACCGCGGCCTGCACCGGGTTCGTCGCGACGCCCTGACAGAGCCCCGTTTTCTGCGAATCGAGATTGAAGCGCAGCTGCAACTGGTTCGAGCTGCCGACCCGGAATGCCGGAATGTCGAGCGCGCTCGTCGCACGGTTGGCGTTGTTCGACAGCACCGGCAATTGCAGGCGGCCTTGCGCGTCGTCGGCGGTCGCGAGCGCGAGCCGGTACGACTTGACCAGCTGATCGTTGATCTGCACCGCGAGCGCCGAGTTGTTCTGCACGGTCGGCGCCGTGTAGCGGTACTTCAGATTCAGCGGCACGCCCGCGCCGTTCCACGAGTACAAATCGGCGGGCACGCGCAGGTTCAAGCGGATCGCGTCGGGCGTGCTGCCGCGCACCTGCAGTTGCGACGGATCGTCGATCAGTTCCTTGAACGAGACGGGCCGGTCGACCGGCAGCCAGCGCGGCGCGTCGTAGGGCTTCCTCGGTGCGCCAGCGGCGAGCTGCGTGATGCGCACCGCGGGACCCGCGAGCGCGGTCGTGCCGAGCACCAGCGCGGTGCTCGCTTCATCGACTTCGGCGGCGCTGCGGCCGGTCACGATCAGCAGCTTGCGGTCGGGCGCGACGGGATTGTCGGCGACGATCAGCATCGGACCGTTGATCGGCGGCAGCGTGAGGCCGGCGGGCAACTGCTCACTGCGCGCGACGACGACCGCGTGCGAGTCCGTGGGCAACGTCGACAGCGCCGGAAAGCGCGCCTGCCGGTAATCGGCCTGCGCACCGAACCACGAAGCGAGTACGCCCGCGCTGCGCAGCGTCGCGTTGTCGGCGGCGGCCGGCAGCACGAACGGCAGACGCAGCCGGTTCGCGTCGCGGTGATCGAAGAACGGCGCGGGCAGCAGCGCGAGATCGTCAGGCAAATGGATCGGCGCGGTATCGACGATGAATTCGCTCGACGGACTCACGTCGGCCCACAGCGCCGAGTTTTCGGGGTCTTCGCAATGCTCGAGCGTGTAATGCGCGATCAGTCGCAGACCGATCTGGTTGTAGTCGGTCAGGAAGCGCGGATCGAGCGGGATGTCCTGGGTGACGAGCTTGCCGGCGTGCTCGCGATCGAACGGCACGGTCGCGATCACTTCGTTGTTGACCGACACCTTCAGATGCGACATCGCGAACACCAGCGATGGCGAATACGTGTAGCGCAAGCGCAGTCGCGCGGCCGTGACCACGCGATCGAGCCGCACGCCGAGATTGACGGTGCGCGCGTCTTCGACACCACGCAGCGTCAGCGGCTGATACGCGCCGAGGGTCGCGAATGAAACGCGCGATGTGCTGGAGCCGGATGCGGGTGTCGGGACGCTGGCAACGTTGTCGAGGTAGTTGGCGCTGGGGCTGGCCTGTGCGGCACTCGCGCTCGCGACAGTGAGCGCGGCCGGCGGATTCGCCGCGGCGGCGACGACAGGCACCGATGGCGCGGCGCCCGACGCGACGGCATACAACGCGCCGACAACGGCGGTCAGCGAAACGCACAACGACACAACTGGTTTCATGAACAGCTCAGCTTGTTGGACCTCGACCGTGCGCGCCCGAGTGAGCCGCTCACGGTGCGAATCCGGTCTGCCGCGCGAACGCGCGAAGTGGGAAAACGGACTGCCGGGCGCGCACAGGAGAAACACGCGGCGCACCATTCCTCGTATACGGAAAATCCGGCGAAACCTTGAGCGGAACGAGCAACGGGAGTGACCAACATTTGAGATTCGAGCGCGATCGGCAGCAGCCCTAACCGATTACGCGTTCCTTTCATTTTTTCCGAAGCCGGTCGGTCAGGCGAGAAGGTGCCAGGTGCCTGCCGCTGTTGGGCGGCGCAAAGATATCACAATTTGCAACCTGATCGACATCTTGTAACATCGACGGTCATTTGCTGCACATCAACCATCATCCCGAAACATGTCTGATCCGGCCGACTCCCCCGCTCACCAGACCATCGCGCCGCCCGCAAAGCGCAGCGGTCCGCTGCGCGGGCTGTTCGCGTTGCGGCATTCGTACGCTGGCATCGTCGCGACATTGCGGGCGGAAAGCGCGTTCCGTCAGGAAGCCGCGCTCGCGGCGATCCTCGTGCCGGCCGCGTTCCTGATGCCGGTCGACGCCATCGCGCGCGTGCTGCTGATCGGCTCAGTGCTGCTCGTGCTGTTGGTGGAGCTATTGAATTCGGCGATCGAGGCTGCCATCGACCGGATCTCGTTCGAGCGGCATGAGTTGTCGAAACGCGCGAAGGACTGCGGCAGCGCGGCCGTAACCATTGCACTGCTGATGTGTGTGCTGACGTGGGGCGTGTTGTGCGGGCCGCTGGCGTATCACTGGCTGCGTGGATGACCCGCGACGGGCTTTACGCAGTCCGCAGCATGGTTGGCACCTGGCGCGCCTGGCGGGAGGGAATGCAAACGTTAGCGCCGACTCGACGGTAATTTCGCGCGCCGCGAAAGATTCGTCACGCAAACGTTGGCGTCAATGAAACGATGGCACATGTATTGCTGAATTCCGCTCGCCGGCATCTCACCCGTGAAGCCGCGTGACGTACGCAACGGGGCGCCGTTCAAACGTCATTTCAACAATCCACCGGTGGAGGCACCATGCTTCGATACGCTGTGATTTTCTTCATCATCGCCATCATCGCCGCAGTGTTCGGCTTTGGAGGCATTGCCGCGGGCGCAACTGAAATCGCCAAGGTGTTGTTCTTCATCTTCCTGGTGATCTTCCTCGTCACCCTGCTGATGGGCGTGATCCGACGCTGACGGCTGCATACAGCGTTCGGTGAATTCACCCCTCGCCCGATGCGAACCGGCGACGCTGCGTTGGGGCCGCGTTCAGGATTGCACCGCTGCGGTCGCCGCTGCCGCCGTTGCCGCCGTTGCAATACTTGCCGCAGCATATTGCAATAGTTGCCGAAGCATCGGGCGCTTCCACTCCCCGTTTTTCTTCCGCTTCTCGTGCGCTTTTCTTGCGCTGCTTTTCCACTGCTTTTCTCCGTATGCCGCGGACGTCTGCGGCTACGCTTCAGGCCGCATGCGCGATCCGCGGCGTCGCATGCAAACGCCGCGACCAGTTCGCGAGCGTGCGCATCGCAACCGGCGGCTTGCTCAGAATCGCGCTGTCGTAGCACTTGTCCGCGAAGCGCATGAAATCGACGATGCGAAACCCCTGCCCGCGATAGAACGCGATCTGTTGTGTGGCCGGTTGCGGTGTATCGAGTGCGAGTTGCGCATAGCCGCGTGTCGCGGCCCAGTGCTCGGCGAACGCGATCAGCAGCGTGCCGATGCCTCGCCCCTGCCACGCGGGATCGACCGCGAACTGGCGCAAGCTCGCGACATCGTCGTGCCGGTAGAGCTCGCATGATGCTTCGCCATCCGAAGCATAAAGCGTCATCGTGCCGACGATCTGGCCGTCGCATACCGCGACATGGCAATCGCCGCGCAGCACACGTTCGCGGGTTGTCTCGATGGTCTGATCCACGCACGTGCAATTGAGCCCCTGCGCGCCGAGCGGCGCGAACGCGCGATGCAGCAGCGCCGTCAACGCAACGAACGAATCGCACGATGCGTCGAAGCGCCTGAGTTCGATGTGGCCGGCACCACCACATGCATAGCGGACCGGAACGGATTGCGGACGGCTTGCGCGACGCTTCACGTTGAGCACCTCGTACTGACTGGATGCCCGAAGTGTAGGGTCGGCCCTTGAGCCTCTCAAGAAAAAATGTCGTAAAAACCCAGGTCGATCACAAGTCGTTCACGAGATGTTTTCGGCTTCGTACAGACGGCGCCCCCCCGCATCCTTGCTGCCGAGAATGGGCTGAAAGTCGATCGGCCAGTCGATGCCGATGTCGGGATCGGACCACAGCAGGCAGCGTTCAAGTTCGGGAAACCAGTACTCGGTGGTCTTCCACACGCACTCGGCGACATCGGACAGCACGACGAAGCCGTGCGCGAAACCGGGCGGCACCCACATTTGCCGGTGGTTCTCTTCGCTCACATACTCGCCGCTCCATTTGCCGAAGTTCGGTGAGTTCAGGCGCACGTCGACCGCGACGTCGAAGATCTCGCCGCGCACGACGCGCAGCAGCCGTCCCTGCGGACGCTGCACCTGGTAGTGCAAGCCGCGCAGCACGCCATGCACGGCGCGCAGATGGCGGTCTTGCACGAAGTTGAAACCCTGCGCGACGTCGTCCGAAAACTCGTCCGCGCTGAAACTCTCGAAGCAGAAGCCGTATTCGTCGATGAACACTTCCGGCTCGATGAGTTTCACCTCCGGCAATGCCGTCGCCATGACCCTGTTGCCCATCGCCACTGTGCTCGTAAAAAGGCTGGCCAGCGAACATACGGCCGCTTTCACGACCGCGTCCAACAGACGAGGCGCGCCCGCGGCGCGGGCGCGATATCGCACGCTATAGATACATGCTACGCCTCAGTGGCCGCCCGGCTTCGGGCGCGATACTCGGTTGGAGACAAAGCCATGCGCTTGCGGAAGATTTTCGCGAGACGGTCCCCGTTGCCGGTGCCGCTGCGACGCGCGATCTTGTCGACCGGCAATTCGGTCTCGGTCAGGAAGTTGCACGCGATGCGCAGCCGCACCTGCAGCAGGTAGTCCGACGGCGTCACCTGCATCTCGTGCTTGAAACGGCGCAGGAAATTGCGCTCGCTCATTGCGGCGACCTGCGCGGCATCGGCGACCGAGACCGGACGGTCGCAGTTCGCCTCCATCCAGCGCGCGGCCGCGCGAATCTTTTCGGCGACGCTCAGCGTGCCGCCCTCGGCCGGCAGCGGCACCCACGTCGAGGCCATGCCGGGCATCACGCGATCGGCGACGCTGCGTGCGAGCTCCGCGCCCAGGTCGCGCTTGATGAACATCAGCGCGCTGCGCGCGCAGTCATGACGGTCGTTGGCCGCGCTGAACGCGCCTTCGCTCGCGCTCGCGCCCGGGTAGCGGCTCATCAGGCCATCATGCTCGGTCGGGCCGGCCGCTTCGAGCACGAGGCGTCCCTCGCCGATCGTTTCGATCGCGCGGGTGCGCGATTGCACGGCGCGCAGCCAGTTCAGCAGGCGTTCGTCGCGTGCGGCCACGTGGGCGCCGTAGCCGCCCGCAATGAACAGCACGTCGAAACCGCCGCCAAAGCGCGTGTCGATGCGATCAGTCCAGATGCGCGCCGACGACGAACTGGCGACATTGCCGCCTTCCATCGACAGGAACTGCACTTCGTAGGGCGGATCTTCGCCTGCACGCGTGCCCGCGAACTCGTTGGCGGTCTGGAACATTTCCACGACGGTACCGGGGCCGAGCAGCCAGAAGCCGTCGAACAGCAGTATGCCGATTCGCCGCGCTGCAGTACGGACGTTCAACGCAGGCGTGTGAAGCCACGTAATTCTCGTTGTATCAAGGTGCATGTGCGGCATGATCTTTCCCCAAACGGGCATACGTTGTGGACCCCGATTTGCCCCGTCAGCAGACGGAACGAGAGAATGCGTTATTACGGCGGGAAAACGGACTAACGCCGCATAAAGGATTAAGCGTGATGTTAGCGGAATGGATCGCTATAGTAAATTTGAAAAGGAGATTTCATCACGACTACCCATGTCTGACGAAAAGCGGTTATTGAGCGATTGATATGAGCGGCCGACAGGGCCGGCAACTATGCAAGGCTGAGCGCGCAGCGTGGGGATATCTTACCGCAAAGCCTTTGCGGACGGCACTCTCGCCCGTTCGGGCAAAGTTGCCGATAATGCGAAGCGCAGTGAACCCGCCTTACCGAGTACGTTTCTTGCCGGATCAAAAATGTTTCAATCGTGAACTGCTTATGGTCCCGATTATGTCCGCGCAATTCGGTAGTTTATTCGCAAAGCGTAAAGTTATTCCACGCGCCGATTAGGTATTTGTGCGGCACTCGTTCTGGGTCCGAAATTAATATCCAAATGCTGATTTATCGGGGGTTCTAAAAACGTTTCTATTTTGAAACATCGCCGGTCGCTTTCGTATGAATTAATCGCGCGGATGCGTCGCGTTTGGCGCACCTCTGGTGAGTGGATGCGGTGCAGCAATCACGTGTGGCGCACACGCGACGAAGCGCGGGCCGTTGCAACCTGACGAGTTGCAACGGCGCATCTGATGAGCGCGCCCGGAATGCGCACAAACAGTCGGTTGTGGACCGCAAAGCGCGGCGCGCAACGGCCGCGCCGCCGCTCGTCAGCTTGCCTCAGCCATTGGTCCCCTCTCCGGCCAGCGTCGCCGTAGCGGCCGTGCGCGCAAGCACCGGCCGCAAAGCCGCGCCGGTGTGACTCGCGGCCACGCGCGACAGGCTTTCCGGATCGGTTGCCGCGACGATCGTGCCGCCGCCCACGCCGCCCTCCGGACCGAGATCGATGATCCAGTCCGCCTCGGCGATCACATCGAGATCGTGCTCGATGACGACCACGCTATGCCCGCCATCCACGAGCCGATGCAGCACGCGAATCAGCTTCGCGACGTCCGCCATATGCAGGCCGACCGTCGGCTCGTCGAGCACGTATAGCGTATGCGGCGGCTTCTGGCCGCGCCGGGTGAGGTCGTCGCGCACCTTGCTCAACTCGGTGACGAGCTTGATGCGCTGCGCCTCGCCGCCCGACAACGTAGGCGACGGCTGGCCGAGCGTCAGATAGCCGAGCCCGACGTCCTTCATCAGTTGCAGCGGATGCCCGATGTTCGTAATCGACGCGAAGAACTCGACCGCTTCGTCGATTTCCATCGTCAGCACATCGCCGATGTTCTTGCCACGCCACGTGACCGCGAGCGTCTCCGGATTGAAGCGTTGACCGTGACAGACATCGCACGGCACTTTCACGTCGGGCAGGAAGCTCATGCCGATCGTGCGCACGCCTTGGCCCTCGCACGCGGGGCAGCGGCCCTCACCGGTATTGAACGAGAAACGCGACGCGGTATAGCCGCGCGCGCGCGCCTCCAGCGTGCCCGCGAACAGCTTTCGGATCGCATCCCACACGCCGATGTAGGTGGCGGGACACGACCGCGGTGTCTTGCCGATCGGCGTCTGATCGACTTCGAGCACGCGGTCGATGCTTTCCCAGCCGGTGACCGAATCGCAGCCCTGCCACGTGTGCGTGACGTTCAGCGGCGCGCGCGGCGCCGAGCGCGCGAGCACGCTCGAACGCCGGTTCGCGGTAGGTTTCTGTTCGGCCGCCGCACGCGCGCGGCGGGTGGCCGGCGACGACAGCACCGAGCGCCCGACCGCATCGAGCAGATTGGTCATCAGCACGTCGCGCGCGAGCGTCGACTTGCCCGAGCCGCTGACGCCCGTGACCGCGACGAGCCGCGCGAGCGGAATGCCGACCGACACGTCACGCAGGTTGTGCAACTTGCCGCCATGCACGGTCAGCCAGTTCTCCGGCACCGCGGCTGCGCGCTTGCCCGGCGCGACGACCTCGCGACGCGGCTGCAGCGGATGCACGATCGGCTGCGCGAGGAAGCGCCCGGTCAGCGAATCGGCCTGCGCGGACAGGTCCGCGACGCTGCCCTGCGCGATCAGCGTGCCGCCGCGCTTGCCCGCGCCCGGTCCGATATCGATGATGTGATCGGCGCGCCGGATCGTATCTTCGTCATGCTCGACGACGACGAGCGTATTGCCCTTGTCGCCGAGCTTGCGCAGCGCGTTGAGCAGGATCTGGTTGTCGCGCGGATGCAGGCCGATGGTCGGCTCGTCGAGCACGTAGCACACGCCCTGCAGGTTGCTGCCGAGCTGCGCGGCGAGCCGGATGCGCTGCGCTTCGCCGCCCGACAAACTCGGCGCCGCGCGATCGAGGCTCAGATAGCCGAGCCCGACTTCTTCGAGGAACTGCAGCCGGCTGCCGATTTCACTGATCACGTCGCGCGCGATTTCGGCATCGCGGCCCGTCATCTGCAGCGTATCGATCCATGCGCGGGTGTCGGACACGGTCCATTGCGCGACATCGACGATCGCCTGCGAGTCGAACGTCACGGCACGCGCGACCGGATTCAGACGCGTGCCCGCGCAATCCGGACACGGCTCGTCGACGAGCCCTTCCGGTTCCTGCTCTTCCGACGGCAAGCTCTGTTCGCGGCCGCGATTGTCATCGACGACGATCGTGTCGTCGTACGCGGCGCGCTGCTCGCGCGTCAGCGACAGCCCCGTGCCGACGCAGCTCGTGCACCAGCCATGCTTGCTGTTGTACGAGAACATGCGCGGATCGAGCTCGGGGTAGCTCGTGCCGCACACCGGACACGCACGCTTCGTCGACAGCACCTTCACGTCGCCGAGCTTCGCGGTGGACTTGCCGCCGTTGAGCGCGTCGTGCAGGCCGTCGAGCGGCGCGAGCAGATGCATGATGCCTTTGCCGATCTCGAGCGTCTGATCGAGCGCTTCGCGCAGTTCGGCTTCGTGATCGGCCGAGATGACGAGGTCCGCGACCGGCAGCTCGATCGTGTGCTCGCGGAAGCGGTCAAGCTTCGGCCACGGATCGACCGGCACGAACTCGCCGTCCACCCGCAGATGCGTATTGCCGCGCGCCTTCGCCCATTTCGCGAGGTCGGTATAGACGCCCTTGCGGTTCACGACCAGTGGCGCGAGGAAGCCGACATGCTGGCCCTTGTGATCGCGCAGCAACTGCGCCGCAATCGATTCGGCGCTTTGCGACGTGACCGGCGTGCCGTCGTGAACGCAGTGCTGCAAGCCGAGCTTCACGTACAGCAGACGCAGGAAGTGCCACACCTCCGAGGTGGTCGCGACGGTACTCTTGCGGCCGCCGCGCGACAGCCGCTGCTCGATCGCGACCGTCGGCGGAATGCCGTACACCGCGTCCACTTCGGGTCGCCCGGCCGGCTGTACGATCGAGCGCGCGTACGCATTCAACGATTCGAGGTAGCGCCGCTGACCTTCGTGGAACAGGATGTCGAACGCGAGCGTGGATTTGCCCGAGCCCGACACGCCGGTGATCACGTTGAACTTGCCGTGCGGAATGTCGACGTCGAGCGCCTTCAGGTTGTGCTCGCGCGCGTTGACGATGCGCACCACGTCCTCGCCTTCGATCGCGCGCCGCGCGCGGGCCGCGCTCAGTGCCTTCTGCAGCGGGATGCCTTGCGGCCCCGCTTCCGCTGCGATGCCCATCGCGCGGTCGTATTGCAGCAACGCCTCGCCGGTATGCGACTCGGCACACGCTTTCACTTCGTCCGGCGTGCCCGCGCACAACACGCGGCCACCGCCGTCGCCGCCTTCGGGACCGAGGTCGATGATCCAGTCGGCCGCGCGGATCACGTCGAGATTGTGCTCGATCACGATCAGCGAATGACCGCTCGCGAGCAGCTTGCCGAACGCCTGCATCAGCTTCGCGATGTCGTCGAAATGCAGGCCCGTGGTCGGCTCGTCGAACATGAACAGACGCTTCGCGACCGCCTGCTTCGCGCCACGCGTACTACGCGCCTGCGCCGATTCCGCGAGAAAGCCCGCGAGCTTGAGCCGCTGCGCCTCGCCGCCCGACAGCGTCGGCACCGGCTGGCCGAGCTTCACGTATTCGAGCCCGACGTCGACGATCGGCTGCAGCACGCGCAGTACTTCGGCGTCCTTGGCGAAGTACGCGGCAGCCTCGCTGACGGTCAATTCGAGCACGTCGGCAATACTCAATGCGCGCGCAGGCTCGCCTCGCTCGATCTTCACTTCGAGAATCTCCGCGCGATAACGACGCCCGTCGCAATCGGGGCAGCGCAGGTACACGTCGGAGAGGAACTGCATTTCGATGTGCTCGAAGCCCGAGCCGCCGCAAGTCGGGCAGCGGCCGTCGCCCGAGTTGAAGCTGAACATGCCTGGGCCGTAGCCGCGCTGCTGCGCGAGCGGCGCCTTCGCGAACAGCTTGCGGATTTCGTCGAACGCGCCGACATAGCTGGCCGGATTCGAGCGCGCGGTCTTGCCGATCGGCGACTGGTCGACGAACACGACGTCGGTGACCTGGTCCGCGCCCATAAGCGACTTGAACGCGCCCGGCGCTTCGGTGGCGAGGCCGAAGTGGCGCGCCATCGCCGGATACAGCACGTCCTGCAGCAGCGTCGATTTGCCGGAACCGGACACGCCGGTCACGCAGACGAGCCGCTGCAATGGAATTTCGACCGTGACGTCACGCAGGTTGTGCTCGCTCGCGCCTTCGAGCACGATGCGCGGCGTGCTCGCGTCGACCGCGCGACGCGACCAGTGCGCGGCATCCGCGACATGGCGCCGGCCGCCGAGGTACTCACCGGTCAGCGTGCCGGTCGAGCGGATCGCGTCGGGCGCGCCGTCGAAAATGATCGAACCGCCGCGCTCGCCAGGCCCCGGACCCATATCGATGAGCCGGTCCGCCGCGAGCATCACCGATGGATCATGCTCGACCACGACCAGCGTATTGCCCGCGTCGCGCAGCCGGTGCATCGCCTCGACGATTCGGTTCAGGTCGCGCGGATGCAGGCCGATGCTCGGCTCGTCGAGCACGAACAGCGTCTTGGTCAGCGACGTGCCGAGCGCGGTGGTCAGGTTGATTCGCTGCACCTCGCCGCCCGACAGCGTGCGGCTTTGCCGATCGAGCGTCAGATAGCCGAGACCGACGTCGCAGAGATACTTGAGGCGCGTGCGCACTTCGGCGAGCAGCAGCTTCAGCGCGTCGTCGAGCAACGCGCTCGGCAGCGTGATGTCGTCGAAGAAGCGGCGGATGCGCTCGATCGGCATCAGCATCAGATCGTGCACGGTGAGACCCGGCAACGCTTCGAGCTGGGTGCGCGACCACTGCACGCCGCGCGGGATGAAGCGGTGCTCGGGCGCGAGCACGTCGTTCGCGTTCGCCTTGCTGCCGAGACGCCACAGCAGCGATTCGGTTTTCAGGCGCGCGCCGCCGCAGGTTTCGCATGGCGTATAGCTGCGGTACTTCGACAGCAGCACGCGGATATGCATCTTGTACGCCTTCGATTCCAGATAATCGAAGAAGCGTTTGACGCCGTACCAATGCGTCTGCCACTTGCCGTTCCAGTCCGGCGAGCCGTTGATGACCCAGTTGCGCTCGCGCTCGCTGAGCTCGCCCCACGGCGTGTCGCGGCGGATGTCGGCTTTCGCCGCGTAGCGCATCAGATCGTCCTGGCATTCCTTCCACGCGGGCGTCTGCATCGGCTTGACCGCGCCTTCACGCAGCGTCTTGCGCGCATCTGGAATCACCAGACCGAGGTCGACGCCGATCACGCGGCCGAAGCCGCGGCAGGCATCACAAGCGCCATAGGCCGAGTTGAACGAGAACAGCGCGGGCTGCGGATCGGCATAGCGCAGATCGCTTTCCGGGCTATGCAGGCCGGTGGAGAAACGCCAGATGCGCGGCTCGGCGGCTTCGGCTTGCGGTTCGTCCGAGGTGGCCGGCAGCACGTAGATATTGACGCGCCCGCCGCCGCGCTTCAGCGATGCCTCGATCGCCTCGATCGCGCGCGCTTTATCGACCGAACGCAGCCGGAAGCGGTCGGCGACGACGTCGAGCAGCTTGCGCTTGCCGGTCGGTGAATCGACTTCCCGTTGCGCCTGCACGCGCGTATAGCCGCTCGCCGACAGCCACTGCTCGACCTCCTGCTCGGACGCCGACTCCGGGAGCTCGACCGGGAACGTGACGACGAGCCGCGGCTCCTCCTGCGCGGTGCGTTCGAGCAGTTCCGCGTAGATCGTCTCCGGCGTGTCGTGCCGCACCGGGTGCGCGGTCTGGCGGTCGAATAGCTCGGCCGCGCGCGCGTACAGCAGCTTCAGATGGTCGTTGAGCTCGGTCATCGTGCCGACCGTGGAGCGCGAGCTGCGCACCGGGTTGGTCTGGTCGATCGCGATGGCGGGCGGTACGCCGTCGACGCGGTCGACCTGCGGCCGATCCATCCGGTCGAGGAACTGGCGTGCGTACGCACTGAAGGTTTCGACGTAGCGGCGCTGGCCTTCCGCATACAGCGTGTCGAACACGAGGCTCGACTTGCCCGAGCCCGACGGCCCGGTGACGACCGTCATTTCGCCGGTGCGCACGTCGAGGTCGACGTTTTTCAGGTTGTGCTGGCGGGCGCCGCGAATGCGGATCGTGCCCTGGGTCTTGTTGCTGCTCGGGTTGCCGCCTTGGGGGGTGTCAGCGAGGGTGTCAGGGGTTGCGTCGTTGGAGGACAATTTTTCCGACCGTCTGAAGGAGTGGTTCACCTCTCACGGCCGGCTCTCGCGACCGCGCAAGTTCGGTGCAGCCGGGACGGCGCGACAAGCGCCCGGAACCCTGGCTGTAGGGGGATACTATACTGTATGTTTATACAGTTTTCCATGACGGGCGGAGTTGCGCTGCGCGCGTTGTGCCTGGGGACGGAATTCGTGGGACTCGCGCGGGTTTTCGAGGCTGAAAGAACCGCGTTTAGATCGGCCCTAAAGCGCCTCGACACACCTACCGCCGAAACGCAGCGCAATCACGCCGATCACCAGCGCGACGAGGGCGCGCGAGAACCACACCTTGAACGCGATCGGAATATCGAAGACGTCGAACGCTTGAATCAAGCTGTAGAGGCCGACGCAGATCGCCACGATGCCCAACGCGAGCAAGGAGACGGCGAGCGTTTGAAGCGCGGATCGGCGACGAACGTCTCGCCTTGCCACCGGCGCTGTCGCCGACGACTCCTGGCCCGGCCTTCCAATCGGCCTCACGTGCTCAGCTTGCGCATATGCTGGCCGGTGCCGGCGTCCGAGCCGCTGGTGTCGTCGTCCGGCTTGCCGGCCGTCACGAACTGCACCATGAAGCACAGCACGAAGCAAAGGATCATGACGCAGCGGCCCGTCGAGAAAAACGCGCTCTTTCCGGGGACCACGAAGTTCACGGTACCTGTTCTGTTGTGGGCGACGACGCCTTGTGCGATGGTGGATCGGGAGGTAGGGCCTTGCAGTGCTGCTGGTGCACCCTGGACAAAGCGGGTAATGGCCAGTGCGCCGGCGAACGCACAAGCTACGTGCAGAAGGGTCAACCAGGGCGGCTGAGGATGCCCCGGATCGACGAGCGTCAGATTCAGGCCGGCCACGATACCGGCACACGCGGCGCTCAATGCGAAGGCCAGCAGCCACGATTTCAATCGCAGGTTCAACGGTTTTCGCTTCGATAAAAAACGTTCCCATTGGTTATCGGTAGAGCACGAATTTACTTTAGCGACGCCTCAATGAATCTCGCCGGATGCCGACGGACCTCACTTCATCTCCGTCGCGACATTGATTGCAGGAACGGTCATCAGCAGGTTTTCCGTCAAAAGATCCGCGCGTTCCCGCTCCGCTTCCGTGAGCCCGGCACGAACTCGGGCCTCGACGATCCGGGCAGGCTGCACGAAACACCGCCAGCCCGGTTGCGCCCCAAAGGCGGATTGCGCACGCCTGAGCCACGCGTCGCCGAGCGCCCTGTCCCGCATCACGCCGTCGCCTCGCCAGAACAGAATACCCATCTCGATCTGCGCGAACGGCATTCCGGCGAGTGCCTTGTTCAATGCCGACAACGCGTCGAAGTCGAGACGATCGCCTGCCTGCATCGCATCGGCAGGTGGCGTCGAAGTTGGTCCTCCAGCCTTCGTCGATGGATCGCCTTCGAGTGCGAGCCAGTATCGGGCTCGCGCAGTCAGCGCCACCGCCCCGTCGTCATCCTGCTGATGCAGTGCAAGTGCAATCGCCGCCTGACGCGACCCGAGCGCGGCTGCCTTCCGATACCACTGAGCGGCGAGCGTGTCGTCGCATGCGACGCCATTTCCAGTCTGGTAGACATTGGCGAGTTCATTCGCCGCGTCTGCCGAGCCCGCGGTCGCAGCCTTCTCCAGCCAACGCCGGGCGATCTGCGGATTTCTTGCGACGCCTCTTCCATAGAGGTAGGCTTCGCCCGTCAGGTCCATCGCACTTGCGCTGGCCGCCGCCGCGCGGCTCGCCCACTCTAATGCCTCGAGGTCGTCGGACTCCCCGCCGAGCCCACTGAACAGATGCGAAGCCAGGGCGGACTGCGCGTCCACATTGCCGTGCTCGGCAGCCCGTCGAAACCAGTACAGTGCCGCGCCGAAATCTACGGCGACACCGCGCCCCAGATCGTAGGAGTCTGCGAGCATCAATTCGTATGCCGCGTCGCCAGTCGACGCGAGCCGCCATTGCCAGTACGCGCGCGTCGCCGAGGGCAGAGGCGGGTCAGTCGCGAAACCGGTCGCCAGTTGCCGCATGGCGAGCGTATCGCCTGCCCCGGCCGACGCCGTGCACCAGCGCTGAGCCTTCACCGCATCAGGGGCGACACCTGAACCGTTCGCATAGGCGAGGCACAGAATGCGCTGCGAGACCCCGTCGTTCGACTCTGCGCCTCGTGTGAACCATTGCAGCGCGGTCGCCTGATCCGGCGCAGCGCCTTCGCCCTTCGCATACAAGGTGCCCATCGCAGCATAGGCCGGACCGAACCGCTGCGCGACCGCCTTGATCAACCACTCCCGTGCTGCGGACTGTTCGTCCGGTGACGGCCGTTTGAGCAACAATATTGCCAAAGCCGTTTGAGCCTGCGCGTCACCATGCATCGCCGCACGTTTCAGATAGGATTCACCTAGCTTCTCATCGCGCGGCACGCCATTGCCGTTGATATACAGCATGGCGACAATGCGTTCGGCTTCCCGATCACCGCCATCGGCAGCCTTGCGATACCAGGCGAATCCCGCCGCTTTATCCGCTGGCGCGCCCTCCCCCGCAAATAGCATCCCTCCCAGCATCACTTGCGCCTGCGCGTTGCCGCGCTGTGCGCCAAGTCGGGCGAGCCGGTAAGCTCGTGCGAGATCACGCGGCTCGCCGAGCCCGGCGCGGGCCAGCGACGCGAGGTTATACGAAGCAATGCCGAGTCCCTGCTCCGACGCCCGCTCGTACCAGAGCCGTGCCTCTCCGATATCGCGGCGGGTCCCTTCGCCGGCCTGCAGCATCGTGCCGAGATCGTTCTGTGCAACCGCGAGGCCCGCCTGCGCCGCACCGCGCATCCAGCCAATCGCGGCGTCGAAGTCGACAGGACAACCTTGTCCCTGCCGGTATTGCACGGCCAGCGCGAACTGGGCATTCGTGTCGCCGTTGAGCGCGGCCTTGCGATGCCATTCAAGTGCCAATACATCGTTGCGTGTGACACCTGTGCCTTGCGCGTACAGATCGCCCGTGCGGCGTTGCGCGTAGGCCAGGCCACTGCGTGCCGCTTCCGTCATCAGCGAAAAGCCGCGCAGAGCATCCGGCGAAACACCCTTTCCAGACAGATACAGTTCGGCCAGCATCGCCTTCGCCTCACGCTGGTTCCGCGCCGCCGCCGCGGCAAGCCAGCCAGCCGCGCCATGCGCATCCGCGACCATGGCGCTGCCGCGCAGCAGCGCCATGCCGAGCTGAAATTGCGCGTCGGCGTCGCCCTGCAGCGCACCCTGGATGAACCACGCGACACTGCCCGCCTCGTCGCGCGGCACACCTGGTTGGCCGACCAACAGCATCCGCCCCGCATTGGTCGCACCAAGCGGGTCGCCGTATCCGGCGGCACGGACGAACAGGCGATACGCCGAGGGAAAGTCGACCGAGCCGCCTTCGCCGTTGTAGTCCATCAGGCCGAGCGTTTCGGCAGATCTTCCATCGCCGCCTTCCGCCGCGCGACTAAGCCACAGACGCGCAAGGCGCGGATCCTTCGGCACCCGGTAGCCTTCGCGATATAGGGAGCCGATAAGCCGTTGGGCGCGTGCATCGCCCTCGGCTGCCGTTTGAGTGAGAATCGCCAGCCCGGATTTGTCGGGCGGCGCGGCATATCCAAACAGGACCATCTGACCGTAGATCACGCGTGCGGCAGGATTGCCCCTGGCCGACTCGGCGGCGCACGTCTTGCGCAACTGCGCAGGCGTGCCGAGCGGTGCCAGCGAAAACGCACTGCGCGCTGTCATGAGCAAGAGGCAAGGCGACGCCGCGTCGTTGAACGACATGGCGGCCGGCGTGCCGGATACCTGATTCGCCGAACCCAATGGCGCCGATGGCAGCGCCTGCGTAACAGCAGGGCAGCTTGCGCCAACGACGAGCACGAGCGACAACAATCGTCTAGCAGCCGCTCCTGTCACACGGCTCCCCTTGTCGCCATTCCCCACTCGTTGGTCCCATACGGCTGAAGATCGTTGATGCGGCCGACGTAGGCCCGCGCGGCAGCATCGTCATGCTTCACAAAGCGTTCGTAGGCGGCGGCCATGAACCAGGTCTCCGCGAGCGCGTTTTCGAGCATCTCCGGCACTGGAATCATGACGGCTTGGGCATACACCATGTCGATCGTCGCGCGTCCCTGCATATATAGCAGCAGCCAGCGACGATAGTTGCCCAGTATTGGCTGTGCATTGCGCCGGATGTATTCATCGAAGTACGGATTCACCGGCGCCGAGCCGCCGCTGCGCGCGCGTACATACAGGTAGGTCGAGGCCAGATAGTCCTGATCGAATGGCGCCGCACCTTGTGCGTTGTCCGCAAGTAACTCGATGCCGTTGACCCAGTCATGCTTCAGGATGTACGCCCAGGCGAGCGACATGGTCAGCTCGCTATACCTGCCGTAGACGCTCTTCTTATCCGTCGCGCCCTCCAGTTCGCCGCGCATCCTGGCGATCAGAGGAGCGGATTGATCGATAGCATCGTCTAACCGGTTCAGCCCGACAAGCGTGGTGATCCTCGACTGCCGGAACGCAATGTCGTCCGGTGCCAGAGCGATAGCCTGGTCGATAGCCTTGAGCGCCTCCTGATGCCGATTGGAATTGTCGAGGTAAGCTGAAATATCGCTATAGGCCGTGGCCTTCTGCTGCTGCGTTGTCGCTGTCTTCAGCGACAGCTGTGCCGTGCTCAGCGCATGGGCTGACAGTTCGCGCAACGGGTTGTCGGTGCCAAACGGATGCCGGCGCTCGCTCGCGGGATCGATCTTCAGCGCGGCCAGTTTGGCCCGCGTTGGCTCGTCGATGGCCGGGTCGATAGCCCAGCGCGCGAACGCCACATAATCTGCACGCGCACCCGTTGTATCACCAATAGCCTCCCGTTCCACCGCGCGCAGCCGATAAGCCTCTGCGGACGCGCACTGGATCGCAAGTCCCTTCGAGGCCGCATCGATCGCTTCCTGATGCCGCCCCAGTCCCCCGAGCGCACGACCGAGCGCCACGTAGTACGGCGTGCCGAGTATCGTGTCCAGATTGTGTTTCGGCTCGTGCGCCGCCTGGATACGATCGAGCGTGTCGAGCGCCTCTTTGTAGCGAAGATTGGCGACATACAGTTGCGCGAGCATTAGCAGCTGCAAATCGGTCGGCGCCGGCGTCAACGCGACGCCTGCCTCTTGCGCGTCCAATGCCGCGGCAGGTTGCTTCAGAATTGTTTCGACCACCGCGAGTTGCTGCTGCATGGTTGCCCGCATTTCGACAGTCAGGCCCTGCGAGGCAAGACACTGTCTTGACAGTTCAACCGCTTCGTTGAATTTGCCCGCGCCCGTCGAGATGAAAACGCCACGACAGGCAGCCAGCACGTCGGGCGGCAAGCGGGACCATGCCTCTGCAGCCTTTGCGGCGGCATTACCGGTGGTCGGCGGTGAAACTGGCGGTGTGGGCGGGTGCGCACACGCACTCAGACCTAACGCAGCGAATGTGAAAACGGCCCGGCTAACGATGTTCTTCATGTTGTGTTCCGAAGGGCGTGTTCGGCCATGGTCATGCTCGCAACATGCATGGCCTTTCCTGGATGAACCAGGATCATCTATCGGCAAGTGCTTTGGGATTCTTGAGGAAAACCGTGGGGCCGCCTTGGGCCGGGCTGTTAGAGGTATGGTCGCTTGCGTTTGGCTGAGTTCGACCCATCGCTCGCAACCTCGCCAGAAGCGTTGCGTGCAATCGATCCCACACGCCGGCTTGTTGCCAATCGCGTAGCCTTCGCCAGCAACTGACGCCCGAGCCGCATCCCATCTCTGCCGGCAAATCTCGCCACCGGATACCGGTCTTCAGCACGAACAGGATGCCGGTCAGCGCAGCGCAATCCGGACAGGCTTGCGGCACGGATACTTGAAGCGGCGTGGCTTCGCTGGTGGTCGCAGTGGCTCGATCAGTACCCACAGTTCGTCGTCGATGATTGGTTTGCCCAACTCCTCGATCCTGTTGTCACGACGATCGAGGTTAACAGGTTGTGCTATGGGTTAACAGCCCCTACAAAGCCTTTTTGAAACCGTTTCTAAACCGCTATCATCGATGTTCGCCCTGGAGGAGAACAACCGATGAGCCGACCAGATTTCATCAAACACTGGACTGAACTCGAAGAACCGGATGCGCATTCCTATCGCGGCGATACCGAGCCAATGGCGCTAGACGCGCCGCTTTCCGCCGCACTCGGCATTACGCGTATTGGCATTCATCATGTGAGGCTTCTGCCCGGCCGGCGAACGTCATATCCGCACGCCGAAAGTACCGAGCAGGAGTTTGTGTACGTGCTCGAGGGCAAGCCCGACGTCTGGATCGACGGCGTGCTGCATCCCATTGCTGAAGGCGACTCCGTCGCGTTTCCGGCAGGCACCGGAATCTGCCACACCTTCATCAACAATACGAACGACGAAGTCAGGCTGATGGTGATCGGCGAACGTCCGCGCGACGACAACCGTATTCGTTACCCGCTCAACGAAGCGTACGAACTTACCCGCGAGGACCGCTGGGTGGACTGGCCCGCTAGACCACTCGGCGACCATAACGGGATGCCGGACTGAGGCTTACGCGGATGACCGCAATGGCGATTAAGCATGATTCGTCCACGCGAATTGAATGGCCGCTTGCTGGTTGGATCCGACATCTGACCGTCCGCGCAATGGTGCGGGCGAATGACGCTTCATGGCCGACGCCGGCAGTTTGCTAACAGCCCGCATGGTTCAACATGACCTCTGGGCGAACTACCGCAGTCGACCCTGAACCGCCGCTTGAGCAACCACAGCTTCGGCGGCAGCTATCGAAGTGATCCGGTCATCCGCGCCGGCGCCTTATGGGTAGCGCACGGTCTATTGCAGAAACCCTGCGTTACGCAGTGCTTCCTCAGCGGCCTCATGATCTTGAACGGATGCGCCGCCAGAAATGCCGATGCCCCCAACCAGATGCCCTTCGTGGAAGAT
>NZ_JBFPKG010000077.1:0-21837 GCF_040948665.1 Paraburkholderia sp. BR14320 | reverse complement strand
CCTTCTTGAACGCGATCGAGGCTGCCTGCACCGCTTCCGCCGTCATCGGACCCTTCACGAACTGATCGATGAGCTCCTCTGGAATCGCGGGCAGCTCAGGCGGGGGCGCAGACCCTGCTTTTGGTTTTGCTTGGCATACATGCTCCTTTGGGTACATGTTATGCCTTGAACACAAAATTTCTGACAGGCTCACTCACACCCTAGTATTTCCCTTCGAAGTCCTCGTCCAAATCACCAAGTTCCTTATATAGCGCAACGCCGCACAGCACTATGCAAAAGAGCAAGACAGGAATTAAAATCGAAAAGGCCTCCTCGCCTTTCCCGTTCATCTCCCAAGCAATAGAAATTCCAAAATAGGCAACAAGCAAACTAAAAGCCGCTAAATAAAACCGACCAAAGAGTGCACTTCGGCTTAACTTAGGAGCTCCCTTCAAAATACGACGCGCCTTTATAACTTGATAGATAAAAAACACTGCAACCAAAACCAAGAGCGGAACTAGTCTCCCCAAGACAGTTTTCCATTCCGCGTCCCTTGCAAGACCAACAACAACTGAAAAGACTGCCAATGATACGAGAGTTGGCACCCATTTCTGTAACTTCGAACAGGCAATCTTGCTTGCTTCTAACATTGCTCCACCTATTTCTTCGTAATCACGTTCTGGACGGTGCCTGCCGAATTCTGAATAACTTTATTCGCCCAAACACCGGCAGGTCCCGGAACTATAGCTTGCGCGGCATATCCCGCAACCGTCGTAACAGCCGCCAGACCTGTAGGTAGATCAGGTCTATTGCCCGTAGCCGCCGACGTACCAAATGCAGAAGTCGCATTAACGAGCGCATTATAACTGCCAGCCGCAACGATGCCTCCTTTACTCATCGCGGCGACACTCTCATTACCAATGGCCAGTGGGCCGAAAACACCGCCAATTAAACCCGTAACATATGATTTCCCAACATTAGGCTTGTCAGCCGAAAGACCAATCATGTAATTGGCAGCATCACTAGTAAGATCCAGTAAAGCAACTATACCTGCGGATATTATCGCGTCAGGACCAAGAAAGCCCAACGCAAGAGTACCCGCGACATACGGTGCTTGCGCTTTCATGTTGTCCGAAGCTGTCTGAGCAATTGCCCCCTGTGCGCCAATCACCGCATTGAGCGTCGCATCACTGCACTGCGCTCCCGCTCCACACGCCTGCGATAGCAGGTCCTTCTTCTTCTGATGAAGCATCTGGTTGTACAACTCGACGTTCGACGCCGTGGCCGCGCCTGCGGTGCCGCCGACGAGTACACCTCCGACGCCCGCCGCTACGTTCGCAGCGAGGTTGCCGAGCAGTTCCGAGCCCGTTTCTGATGCTACACCCTTCGAAAGGCTCTCAAGCTGTCCCGCCAGCTTCGACGACAGGCCCGCCCCGGCCGCACCACCGATAGCCCCGAACGCGCTGCCGCCACCAAGGCCACCAATCAGCGCACCGCCCGCCGCGTGTAACAGCGCGCGGTTGTCGCCACCCTCAGCCCAGGCTGCGGCTGTGGCAGCGTCACCCGCGTCCTTTGCCGCTTTCTCTTTCGCTTCGGCATAACGATATCGAAATCCGCCTCGCCGATCAGGACCTGTCGCCGCGTTTCGTTGATCTCTGAGTTCGGCTCGCTATTCCCGCTTTTGCGGGGTTTGTTCCTGCGAAAAGGCCCGCGCCGCAGCCGGGCCTTTCCTACGTCACGCGAGGATCCACCGATTGCGATGGCACAGGGTCAACGCCAAGAGACCGACAAGAAGGCAAGAAAAGGCCAACACCGCAAGAACAAAAACAAAAAAGAGCCCCGCCCTGCAAAAGGGCAATCCCGCACCGTCAATGATCCACAGCGCCCGTGCCGCCAGGCACATCAGTAGCAACGACATCCACCACATCCTGCGGGCCAGCGCTCCCCCCCTCATGAGCCGTCTCTACATCGGCCCCGCTCTCGAGCCGATGCAACCAGGCCAGCAACTCGGCAACAGCCTGATAAAGCTCCGGAGGAATCCGCGCATCCAGATCGACTTGCATCAACAGCGACACCATCTCGGGCGCTTCGTGCACATACAGCCCTGCTTCCTTCGCGCGCTGCACGATCATGTCGGCAAGCAGCCCATACCCCTTCGCGACCACACGCGGCGCGGGCTCCCCGCCATGAGCGTCATAAACGAGCGCAGCCGCGCTGCGACGATGGGTGCGGCTCATCAGATATCCCAATCGAAGTCGTCGCGCGGAGCGGTGCTCGCCGCCGCCGACTCGGTTACAGCCGCCGACGCCGACCGTGCATACGCGCCCGCCGCCTGCGCCCCAGCCGCCGAGGCGCCAGCCGCAGCAGCACCTGGCGCACCGCCGCCAATCTCCCGAATCGTCAATCCCTGCAACTCGATCCCGGCCGCCGCGAGCCGCTGACGAAAACCGTCCCCCTGCGTCGCGAGCCGCGCGGCGCCCCGCGGGCTCGCCTGCACGCGCGCGCTCAGCCGCGTGCCGACCAGCGTCAGCTCGGCATCGACGGTGCCGAGCGACGGCAGCGACAGCGTCAGGCGCGTGCGCCACGGCTGATCGTCCTCGCTCGCGAGGCCGCCGCCGCTGCGGTCCCATTCGTCACCATCCTGCTCGATGGTCCAGTCCAGACGCGCGCCGGGCCACGCCTCGCCGGTCCAGCGAAACTGTCCGGTCGCAAGCAGATCGAGCTGCTGGCGCACGAGCGGCACCGTCGCCGGATGCACCGCCGCCGCCATCGCCTGCGCGCTCTGCGATGGACCGGCATCGGCCGCCTGCGACGCCGCGCCGTGCGGCGCCGTATGCGTGGACTGGCCGTTCAGATCGGACACCGAACTGGCCAGCAGCTCGCCCGCGACGAGGCGCGCGGCCTGCGCGGTCAGGATCGACGGCATCGCGTGCGAGGCAGGGTTGTTGTCGGCAGCGTTCGGCGTGCCAGCCGGTGTGCCGTTCGGTGTGCCGGTCGGCGCGCCGCGTGGCGTCGCCTCGGAGGCTCCGTTCGCCGAAGCGGACCGCGTGCTCGCATCGCCAGCGTCGGCGCTCCAGCCGGGGGGCAATTGAGAATCTGCGACGAGCTGATTCTGTGCCTCGTTCGCCAGTTGAGCCGGCGAACGCTGGCCGACCAGCCACGCCGCGAGATGCGCCTCGTAGAACAGGCCGCTGTCAGCCACTGTCTTTTGCAGCGCGGCCGCGAGCGCCGCGACCGGCACTTCGGTGGCCGCCACGCTCGCGGTGGTAGCCGCGGTTGCGTTGGCAGCAGCGTTGGGGTTGGTATTGATATTCGCGGAAGCGGCGGAATCGCCAGTAGCGGCGCCCGCATTGGTCAGCGGCAAGCTCTCGATGGCGACGTCGAGCGCCGGCGCGGCCGCCCAGATCGGCTCGCGGCCGAGCACCGCCGGTGTCGCCTCGCCGCCCGAGTGCGCGATCGCATTCAGCGTCAGCGCGACAGCCGACAGCGCGGTTTGCGCGGACGACTGCGGCGCGGGCGTCGCGTTCGCTGGCGCCGCGGGAACCTTGGTATCGACGCCGGCTGCGCCGGTCTGCGAGGTGGTCGCGGTGCCCGGCGCGATGTTGAGCAGGCTGTCGATCCGGCTCGACAGCACCGAAGCGAGGGCCGAATCGATTCCGTTCATACCGGTTCCTTGGTCGCATCGGCGGCAACGCGCGCGATGCTCTGATTGCTGCGATCCTTCAGATGCGCACGGTGTGGCGCCTGCTCACCCGCGTGCCCGCGCGCACTCAGCGCGCCCCGTACAGCTCCTTGAGCACACGCGTCGGCCGGCCGGCGAACAGCGCCGACAGATGCGCCATGGTCGGATTCGCGAGGTCGCGGATCGCGGCGTCGTCGGCGAGGATCTGGCGGATCAGCGCGTACTTGCGCAGGCGCTCGGCCTCGTCGAGCTTGACGCCCACGTCGGCTTCGCGCAGCGCTTCGACCAGATGCCGATACTCTTCCTGCAAGTGCACCAGGTCGTCCCACAGTGCACGGCGGGCCGCGATCAGCATGCGGCAGGACAGCGCGGCGACCGCTTCATAGCGGGCAAAATATTCTGCGTTCGATGTCATCTCAGGCTTTCCGCGGCTGGCTGTGCCGCCATCCGCGCGATCTCCGGGGCAATCCCGATCCATGCCTCTTCGAGCGTCGCGAGCAGTCGGTCCACTTCCACGAGCATCGCCTCGCTCTGATTGATATTGGCTTGCAACAGCCGACGCGCCATATAGTCGTACAACGCATTGAGCCGTTCGGCGATTTCGCCGCCTACCTCGAGGTTGAGCGACGCCTGCAGCCCGCTTTCGATGATCCGGATCGCCTTGCTGATCGCCATGCCACGCTCTGCCACGTTGCCCTGCTGCAAATGCAGGCGGCTTTGCGCGATCGCCTGGCGTGCACCCTGGTACAGCAACACGATCAGACGATGCGGACTTGCGCCCATCACGGATGTCTCGATACCGACACGCGCGTACGCGTTGGCTCCAGCGTGTCCTTGGGAAAACATCGGCGCTCCTCCTCTGATACTGGCTGCGGTTAAGTCGTGGCGTGGCCGCGCTGGCGCGTCGCCGCGCCAATCGCTGACATGTAATTTGGTTATCGGATGCGCGACGACAAAGCTTTAGTCCGGTGCAAAGAGGATCGAAAGCGCCGCTGGGCGGGCACGGAAGACGCGGCGCGAAGCCGTCGGCGCAAGCGCCGGCAGCGGCTTGCCGGATCGTCGGACGGGACTCATGCGGACCTTCGGGCAATCCTTCATGCAGTCCCAGGCGATCCCGCTCAGATCGACATCTGCGCGATGTCGTTGTACGCGGCGACCAGCTTGTTGCGCACCTGCAGTCCGAACTGGAAGCCGACGTTCGCCTTCTGCATATCGACCATCACGTCGTTCAGCGACACATTGGACGCGCCGAGTTCGAACGCCTGCGACTCACCGATCGCCTTCTGCTGGTCGCTGCTGATCTTGTCGAGCGAGGCCTTCAGCGCCGCCGCGAAGTTGGTCGGCGTCGCCGCGCCGGATTGCTCCGCCACGGGGCTCGCGCCGCCGGCCGCCTGCGCCGCCATCGCCTGCATCTGTTGCAGCGCCGACGATAGCGCGTTCACGGGCATGGTCATATTTTTCTCCGTTGGATAGGCGATCGGAGCACCGGAAGGTGTATCGATCTGGACGAAAGCATAGCAGCGGCCCCCCGCGGAAAGTCCCGAAACTAGGGGGGAAACCCGGCTCTATTCAAGCAATCGGGTTGAGCGGCGCTGCGGATAATTTCAAAGGTGAAAGTCTCTGTCCGTCCGCCGAGCCCCGGCGCGGCATCACGGCAGAACGCCAAGGCATCCCCCGGAGAAACCCGACGCATGGATTCGTCAGCCAACTCGTTGATCAACCCCGACGCCCGCATGGGGCTCGCCGGCGCGCAGCCCGCAGCCGCTCAGACCGCGAGCGGCCCGGCCGGCGGCACGGCCGACCTCGGTGGCCTCGGCGGCCTAGGAGGTCTCGGCGGCAATTTCGGCCAGCGTCTGTCCGGACTCGCGCAGATGCGCGGCAACCCGCGCGCCCCGCTCGTGTTCGCGGTCGCGCTGCTGGTGGCGGTCGTCGCCGGTCTGTTCCTGTGGTCGCGCGCGCCTAGCTACAAAGTGCTCTACAGCAATCTGTCCGACCGCGACGGCGGCTCGATCATCGCCGCGCTGCAGCAGGCCAATATCCCGTACAAGCTGTCCGAAAGCGGCACCGCGGTCCTCGTGCCGGCCGAGCAGGTCCACGAGACCCGCCTGCGCCTCGCCTCGCAGGGACTGCCGAAGAGCGGCTCGGTCGGCTTCGAGCTGATGGACAACCAGAAGTTCGGCATCAGCCAGTTCGACGAACAGATCAACTATCAGCGCGCGCTCGAAGGCGAACTCGAACGCACGATCGGATCGATCTCGAGCGTCAAATCGGCGCGTGTGCACCTCGCGATTCCGAAGCCGAGCGTATTCGTGCGCGACAAGGAACCGCCGTCGGCGTCGGTGCTCGTGAACCTGTACCCGGGCCGCGTGCTCGACGAAGGGCAAGTGGTCGCGATTACGCACATGGTGGCGTCGGCGGTGCCGCAAATGCCGGTGCGCGGCGTGACGATCCTCGACCAGGACGGCAACCTGCTCACGCAGCCAACCAACGGCAGCGGCCTCGATGCGACCCAGCTGAAGTTCCGCCAGCAGATCGAACGCAACACGCAGCAGCGCATCGACACGATCCTCGCGCCGCTGTTCGGCGCCGGCAACGCGCGCTCGCAGGTCAGCGCCGACATCGACTTCTCGCACAGCGAGCAGACTTCGGAGAAGTACGGCCCGAACGCCAATCCGCAGGACGCTGCGATCCGCAGCCAGCAGACGAGCAGCGCCACCGAAATGTCGCAGGGCGGCGCCTCGGGCGTGCCGGGCGCGCTGTCGAACCAGCCGCCGCAGCCGGCCTCCGCGCCGATCGTGGCCGGCAACGGCGCGAGCTCGGTGAGCACGACGCCGATCAGCGATCACAAGGATTCGACCACCAACTACGAGCTCGACAAGACCGTGCGTCACATCGACCAGCCGATGGGCGGCATCCGCAGGCTGACGGTCGCGGTGGTCGTCAACTATCTGCGGGTCGTCGATCCGAAGGGGCACGTGACGATGCAGCCGGTCAGCGCCGACAAGCTCGCGCAGATCACGCAGCTCGTGAAGGACGCGATGGGCTACGACGCGTCGCGCGGCGACTCGGTCAACGTGGTCAACAGCGCGTTCACCACCGACCTCGATCCGAACGCCGACCTGCCGTGGTGGCGCACCCCGGACATGCTCGCGATCTACAAGCAGATCGCGACGTACCTCGGCATCGGCGCGGTGGCCCTGTTCCTCTACTTCGTGATGGTGAAGCCGGCGCTGCGCCGCGCCTTCCCGCCGCCGCCCGAGCCGGTGCCCGCGTTGATGTCGCCCGACGAGCCGGTGCTGCTCGACGGCATCCCGGCCGAGGAGCGCGATGGCGCGGTGGTCGAAATCGAAGCGGATAGCGAGAAGCTCGCGCTCGAAAACGCGAAGCACAAGTACGAGCGGAACCTGGAGTTCGCGCGCAACATCGCGCGTCAGGATCCGAAGATCGTAGCAACCGTCGTCAAGAACTGGGTGTCCGATGAGCGCTGAAGGCGTAGTGAAGAGCGCGCTGCTGCTGATGTCGATCGGCGAGGAAGAGGCGGCGCAGGTGTTCAAGTTTCTGGGCCCGCGTGAGGTCCAGAAAATCGGCGTCGCGATGGCCGCGCTGAAAAACGTCACCCGCGAGCAGATCGACGAGGTGCTGCAGGAGTTCGTGCGCGAGGCCGAGCAGCACACCGGCATGTCGCTCGATTCGAGCGATTACATCCGCTCGGTGCTGACCAAGGCGCTCGGCGACGACAAGGCCGGCGCGATCATCGACCGGATCCTGCAGGGCAGCGACACGAGCGGCATCGAAGGCCTGAAGTGGATGGACTCGTCGGCGGTCGCGGAACTGATCAAGAACGAGCATCCGCAGATCATCGCGACGATCCTCGTGCATCTGGACCGCGATCAGGCCTCGGAGATTGTGTCGTGCTTCCCGGAGCGCCTGCGCAACGACGTGCTGCTGCGGATCGCGACGCTCGACGGCATCCAGCCGGCCGCGCTGCGCGAGCTCGACGACGTGCTGACCGGCCTGCTGTCGGGCAGCGACAACCTGAAGCGCAGCCCGATGGGCGGCATCCGCACGGCGGCCGAGATTCTGAACTTCATGTCGAGCAACCACGAGGAAGGCGTGATCGAGAACGTGCGCCAGTACGACGCGGAGCTCGCGCAGAAGATCATCGATCAGATGTTCGTGTTCGAGAACCTGCTCGAACTCGAAGACCGCGCGATCCAGCTGCTGCTGAAGGAAGTCGAATCCGAGGCGCTGATCATTTCGCTGAAGGGCGCGGCGCCCGCGCTGCGTCAGAAGTTCCTGTCGAACATGTCGCAGCGCGCGGCCGAGCTGCTCGCCGAAGACCTCGACGCACGCGGCCCGGTGCGCGTGTCCGAAGTCGAAACGCAGCAGCGCCGCATCCTGCAGATCGTGCGCAACCTGGCCGAGAGCGGGCAGATCGTGATCGGCGGCAAGGCGGAAGACGCATATGTCTGATTCGAACGCCCCGGCAAAGGACAGCCTCTCGGCTTACCAGCGCTGGGAGATGGCGTCGTTCGACCCGGCCCCGCCGCCGCCCCCGCCGGCCGAGCCCGAGTTCGACGAGCGCGCGTTCGAAGCCGAACTGGAGCGCCGCCGCGAAGCCGCGCATGCGCAGGGCGTCGCGTCCGGTCACGTGGCCGGCCAGGCGCTCGGCTATCAGGCAGGCTACGACCAGGGGCATGCGCAGGGTTTCGCGCAGGGCCAGACCGAGGCGCGCGAGGAAGCCATGCGGCTCGCCGCGCTCGCCGAAACCTTCAAGACCGCGCTCGATGGCGCGCAGCACGCGATCTCCGAAACGCTGATCGCACTCGCGCTCGACATCGCGCAGCAGGTCGTGCGCCAGCACGTGCAGCACGACCCAACCGCGTTGATCGCGGCCGCGCGCGAGGTGCTCGCGGCCGAGCCCGCGCTCTCCGGCGCGCCGGCGCTGATCGTGAGTCCCGCCGATCTGCCGGTGGTCGAGGCGTATCTGCTCGACGAATTGCAAACGCGCGGCTGGACCGTGCGCACCGATGCAGCGGTGGAGCGTGGCGGTTGCCGCGCGCAGGCCGGCACCGGTGAGGTCGACGCGGGCATCGACACGCGCTGGCAGCGCGTCGCCGCCGCGCTCGGCAAGGTGAGCACGTGGTGAAGCCGACACTCGACGAGATCCGCGCGAGCGACCTGACGCCGCTCGAACGCGAGCTCGCGTTGGCGTCGTTCGGCGCCGAGGCGCTGGCCGATGTCGAGTCGGCCGGTTTTCCGGAGCCACCGGATGCGGCATGGCACGCTCCCGCGACTGCGCATCCGGCGACAGGCGCGGCGGTGAGCCGCGAGTCCGCCGCGACGGACCACGCCGCTCACGCCCCGCACGCACCGTCCTACGATCCCGCGCTCGACATCAATCCGCACGTGCAGGCATGGCGCGGCCAGCTCGACGCGCTGCGCGCGCGCAACGCGATCGCCAAGCCGCTGCGCGCGTGCGGACGTCTGACGCGCGCGGCCGGTCTGGTGCTCGAAGCGGTCGGGCTGCGTCTGTCGGTCGGCGCCGAAGTGATGATCGAGCTGCCGCCCGGCAGTTCGCTGCCGATGGCCGAAGCCGAAGTGGTCGGCTTCTCCGGCGACAAGCTGTTCCTGATGCCGACCACCGAAGTGATCGGCCTGTTGCCCGGCGCGCGCGTGTTTCCGCTCGAAAGCGCGCCGATCGCCGACCCGCTCGCCGGCGCGAAGCGTCTGCCGGTCGGCTGGGAATTGCTCGGCCGCGTGCTCGACGCATCGGGCCGTCCGCTCGACGGGCTCGGCCCGCTCGGCACGCAAACCGATGCGCCGCTATCCGCGCCGGTCATCAATCCGCTCAATCGCGAGCCGATTCACAAGGTGCTCGACGTCGGCGTGCGCGCGATCAACTCGCTCTTGACCGTCGGCCGTGGTCAGCGCATGGGGCTGTTCGCGGGTTCGGGCGTCGGTAAATCGGTGCTGCTCGGCACGATGGCGCGCTACACCAGCGCCGAGGTGATCGTGATCGGCCTGATCGGCGAACGCGGCCGCGAAGTGAAGGAGTTCATCGAACAGATTCTCGGCGAGGAAGGTCTGGCGCGCTCGGTCGTGATCGCCGCGCCGGCCGACGTGTCGCCGCTGCTGCGGATGCAGGCCGCCGCGTACTCGACCTCGCTCGCCGAATACTTTCGCGACCAGGGCAAGCACGTGCTGCTGCTGATGGATTCGCTGACCCGTTACGCGATGGCGCAGCGCGAGATCGCGCTGGCAATCGGCGAGCCGCCCGCCACCAAGGGCTATCCGCCGTCGGTGTTCGCGAAGCTGCCGGCGCTGGTCGAGCGCACCGGCAACGGACCGGCGGGCGGCGGCTCGATCACCGCGTTCTACACGGTGCTCACCGAAGGCGACGACCAGCAGGACCCGATCGCCGACTCGGCGCGCGCGATTCTCGACGGCCACATCGTGCTGTCGCGCTCGCTCGCCGAAGCCGGCCACTACCCCGCGATCGATATCGAAGCGTCGATTAGCCGGGCAATGACCGCGTTGATCGACGATAACCATCTGAATAAAACGCGTATGTTCAAGCAGATGCTGTCGCGCTATCAGCGCAACCGCGATCTGATCAACGTCGGCGCCTATTCGGCCGGGCGCGACGCGCTGCTCGATCGCGCGATCGCGCTGTATCCGCGGATGGAAGCGTTCCTGCAGCAAGGCTTTCGCGAGTGCGCGAACTTCCAGCCGAGCATCGACATGCTGAACGCGCTGTTTGCTTAGGGCCGAGGAGGCTGACGATGTCGAAACACTTCCCGATCAAGACGCTGATCGGTCTCGCGCAGGACGACGTGGACGCCGCCGCGCAGCGGCTCGGCCGCGCGCAGCGCGAGCGCAACGACGTACAGGCGCAACTCGATGCACTCGTGCAGTACCGCAACGAATACTACGCACGCTTCACCGAGAGCGCGCAGTCGGGCATGCCCGCCGGCAACATGCGCAACTTCCAGGCGTTCCTCGACACGCTCGACGGAGCGATCGAGCAGCAGCGCAACCTGCTCGCGGCGGCGAGCGCGCGCGTCGAGATGGCGAAGCCCGACTGGCAGCGCCAGAAGCAGAAGCTCGGCTCGTATGAAGTGCTGCAGGCACGCGGCGAGGCGGCCGAGGCGAAGGTTGCGGCGCGGCGCGAACAGCGCGACGCCGACGAATTCGCGGCGCGAAGTCTGCGCATGCGAGCCGACGGCGCGTGAGGCCTCGCCTCACGGTTAATGCCCGACGGCACACCCGTTTGACCGATTCACAGGATTCTTTATGTCGCTTCTTTCACAGATCGGTTCGCAACTGAGCACGCTGCTCGACGCGAGCAGCAATGGGTCGAGCAACGCAGCCGCGAACGCCGCCAGCTCGACCCCGTTCGCGCAGACCTTGCAGCAAAGCATCGACCAGCAGAACAGCGCGAATCAACAGCAAACCAGTTCAGCGACGGCATCGCAAGCCTCGGCACCGCGCGCGCCCAGCGGACCCAGCGCGCCCGCGCCCGCGCCCGCTCCTTCGCGGCAGAGCGCGAGCAGCAGCCAGAACGCCAGCGGCACGACGAGCAACGCGTCGAGCAGCAGCGCGTCATCGTCGTCCACTACGTCGACCACGCCCACGCAGCAGGCATCGAACAGCCAGTCGACCACGACGCAGACGAAGCAGCAAGACACCAAGGCGCAGACCGACGCCGGCGCGCTCGCCGCCGCGGCGGCTGCCGCCCAGGCGCAAGCGCAAGCGCAGGCACAGGCCCCCGTCAACAACGCCGATGCGAACGCGACCACCGCGACCGATGCCGCAAGCTCCGCGGCCGACGCGGTGAGCGCGCTGGCCGGCACGGCCACGAGCGCGCTCACGGCCGCCACGGCGAGCGGGAAAGGCGCGGTCGATCCGAAGTCGCTGCAGGATGCGTTGCAAAGTGCGCTGTCCGCGCTATCGAGCGGCCAGGGCGCGGTGCCTGGGGCGGCGCTCGCAAGCGGCGCGGCTGCGAAAGCCGCGAGCGTATCGAGCGCGGTACGCGGCCTTAGCAACCCGAAAAACGACCTGAACGGCACCGCGGACGACAAGACGCCCAGCACCGGCAAGGGCGCCTCGACCACCCATACGACGCCGGCGACCGCAGCGGCCGCCGCGACCGCGCTGGCCGATCCATCGACAGCGAAGTCGGCCGCCGACGCAATGAGTGCCTCGGCCGCGACGAACGGTCAGGCGGACAACGTTGCATCGGCGCGCAGCGCGTCCGAGGCGGCGAACACCGCGCTGGCCGCGGCGCAAGCGGCAGCGAACGCCGCCAGCACGACGGCGGCGGTGCAGACCACCGGCAACGCGAGTGCTGCCGCCGCCGCGAACGCGTTGACGCCGCAGGTCGGCACGAGCGCGTGGGAAGAAGCGTTGAGCCAGAAGGTGGTGTTCTTGTCGAATGCGCATTCGCAGAGTGCTGAGCTGACGCTCAATCCGAAGGATCTGGGGCCGTTGCAGGTCGTGTTGCAGGTGGCGGATAACCATGCGCATGCGCTGTTCGTGTCGGAGCACCAGTCGGTGCGGGAGGCAGTGGAGGCGGCGTTGCCGAAGCTTCGCGAGGCGATGGAGTCCAATGGGATTGGGCTTGGCAGTGCCAGTGTGAGTGATGGGTTTGCCCGGCAGAGCGGGCAACAGCAGCAGCAGAGCGCTGGCGCGGGTGGGGGGAATGGGAAGGGAGGCGGTGGTGGTAGTGGTGGCTCCCTTGCAGGGGACGGCTCGGGGGACTCCAGCGATGCCATCGCTAATGTTGCCGTGCGGCAGCAGGTTGGATTAGTCGATACGTTTGCCTAGAGCGAGGCGGGCGCTTCTTTTTCGTTGTTCTGGCTTTCTTGGCCTTTCCTTGCTTTGTTATCGGTCTATTGGCGTTGCCCCTGTGCGGGGCGGCACCTACTTTCTTTGCTGCTGCAAAGCAGCGAGTCGGCCGCTGAGCCCCGTGCGGCGGGATTTTCGAGGAAAATCAGGCCCCGTACCCCCACTCGTACATACACCGTAATTTTCAGAAAACCCCTTCGAGGCGGAATTTTTTAAAATTCGCGTGTGGGCTTCGTGGGCCTCGGGGTACCCGACCCTACGGGTAGGCAGCGCGAGCCGCACAACGGCCCGATTTCGGGCCTCACTGCGCCGGCTCGGCGGTGTCCGCCTTGGGTGGCGCGGCGAACGGCGGCGAACGCGGGCCGGTACACCGTAGAATCCTGCGGTTCCCACGGAGAGAAGAAAGGCATGGCAATTCGGCTATTGGTTGATACCTGCGTCTGGCTCGACCTTGCGAAGGACTATCGCGAGCAGCCCGTCGTCAGCGCGCTCTCAGATCTGGTCGAGGGCGGCGAAGTTGAACTGATCGTGCCGCAACAGGTGCTGGACGAATTCGATCACAACAAGGCCCGCATCATCGACGAAGCGCGGCGCGGCCTGCAATCGCATTTTCGGCTGGTGAGGCAGGCCGTCAACCGCTTCGGTGACGACGCGCGCAAGGGTGACCTGCTCGCTGGCCTGAACGAGGTCGACCACCGGATCGGCGTCGATGGCGATGCGGTGGGCGAATCGATCGAGCGTATCGACCGACTTCTGCGCCGCGCTCCGGCGCTCGCGACCAGTGATGCCATCAAGCAGCGCGTCACCGAGCGGGCGCTTGCAAAGAAGGCCCCTTACCACCGCTCAAAGAACAGCGTGGGCGATGCCATCCTTGTCGAGATTTACGCTGACCTGACGGGGGCGGCGACAGAAGACGCGCCCTGCGCATTCATTACCCACAACACCAAGGACTTCAGCGACGCGGGCGGTGACTTCCGTAAACCGCACGCCGACCTCGCGAGCTTCTTCGAAGCGCCGAAGTCGTCCTACTGGATCTCGATGGTCGAGTTCCTGAAAGATCACAGCCCCGATCTACTCGGTGACCATGACTTCGAGTTCAACTATTCGCAGGAGGCTCGGCGCCTGTCCGAGATCCTTGAAGCGGAGCATCTGCTGTTCCGGCAGGTCTGGTACAACCGCCACTGGAATCGGCGCATCGAGATTGACGAGGGGAAGCTCCATGTGGTGTCCGAAAAGGACTATGACCGCAATACCTATCGTGCGGATCAAGTGCTTGACACGATATGGGCAGGCGCACTCGCTGCCGCCAAACGAACAGAAGACGAAGTGGGTATCGAGAATCTCGGCCCGTGGAGCGACTTCGAATGGGGAATGATTAACGGCAAGCTATCCGCCCTCCGCTGGATTCTAGGCGACGAGTGGGACATGCTCGATACCTGATTCGAACGTCCACGCTATTCCCCGAGTGGCGGCTCGGCCAACCAGCTTTGAGCCGATGATCGAAGCCCTACCCCGGCAGCGTCCACGACGAGGACCCGAAGGCTTTGTGCTTGTCCACGCGCAGGCGCTCGGCGGCTGCATGGATCGCTGTCCATGCGAAGCCTGCCGCCAGCGCCGCCTGCTTCACCTCGCCGCCCGAGCGTGGGCCGTCCGCGAGCAGGCTGCGCAGGAACGCATCGGCCCTCGCGCGCTTCGCGGCCTGCGAGCCGAACTTGGCCTTGGGTTGAACTGCCTTTGTTTCGATCGGGCGATCCTCGTCCGCATCTTCGTCGTCCCGGCTCCACTCGCCCTTGTGCTCAACGGGCGCGGTGGTGAAGTCGGCGGGAGGCGCATGGCGTGCACGCATTGCCTCGACGATCAGATCGCCGGCCAGGCGCTCGGGCGTCTCGCCCTCGCTCCGCGCGTACTGCAACAACTGTTGCCGCACGCCGTTGGTCGTCCACGCGATGAGAGGGGTGAAGGCCATGCCCGTGCTCCGTAGGAAAGGGCCGCCACACCGGGACCGAACCGGCGCGGCGGCTGTACCGCAGTTGCCGCTTGTCTGCCCGGGAGCGGCACCCGTGGAGTACGCCGCGCGAAAGCATGGATGACCCCCGCGAAGCGCTGCAGCCTTTACGTTGAAGTCTTCACGGCGCGGGCGGCGTCAGGCTCACCGACACGATGCCGTTCAGATCGTACAGCGCGAGCAGCAGCCGGCACTCGGCCAGCAGCGTGACCATGTTGCGCCGGAAGTTGTCGCTGTCCTCGCGGCTTACCTCGACCGTAGGCGTCTGCCGCTCCAGCAGCGCACCGATCGAAGAGTCGAACACGAGAACCTGACCCGCCGGAATCGCGGACCCCGCCACGAGGTTCAGGCCGATGCGCTGCGCGAGGTCGGCGTCGAACAGGTACTCGCCCGTCGAGGTCTTCATCGTCAGCAGCGCGATATAGTCGCCAGTGTTCAGCGCGGCGGTCGTGGCCGTGCGTCCCTGATCGTCGATCTCGGCGCGCGCGTGCAAAACCGCATCTGCGAGGTTATCGGCGGTCACGACAAGGGGCGGCGCGAGCGTCACGAGTTGAGTGCCGAGGCTCGCATCGACCTTGCGCGCGAGGCCCGCGAGCAGCACCGAGTTGATGAACGCCTCCAGCCCCGCCGAATCGTCGAGTACCTGCAACGAGGTCAGGATCCAGTGCGCCCACGTATCGACCGTCTCGTTCTTCAGCGTCGCGACGATCGAGGACTGCGCCTTGAGGTCACCCTCGGCGGCCTGCTTCGCGGCCTGATTGTCGATGCCGCCCACGCCGATCTGCGGGTAGACCGCAGCGCTCGCCTCGAAAGGCACGTGCGGGAAGGCGTTGATCAGGCGCGGCACGTACTGGTAGCCCATGCTCAGGGGAGGGCTTGCGGCGGTGCCCATCTGCGCGGTCGTGATGCTGCTCGCCTTGATGAAGCTCGGCACGTCGATCTTGCCGCTACGGCCCGAGCGGTCGAAGGCCGGGCGGTCGAACGCCTTCGTGAACGCCGCGCCCGGGGATGCAATCGCGCTGCCAGAACGTCCGCCTTCGTCGCGCCCCGCGATCTTCTGCTGCAGGTCGATCATGTCGATCTTCAGCGCGTCGATGTCGTGGCGGTGCTTCGTGAATGCCTCGTCGAGCGCACGCTTGATTTCACTCATGTCCATTTTCGGAACTCCGATCAATTCTTCCGTCGGCCACTTCGATCGTCCGCTTCAGGTACTGCATCGCGCAGTGAGCGCACGCGCGGCCAGCGCGGGACCTTCACACCGGGCGCATCGCATCTCGCGCGCCCCGGCACGAGCCGGATTTCGCCGTTGAGCATCGGGGGCACAGGAGCGACCCCCGGTCATCAATGTGCAATTTTGAAAATAAAAGAGAGAGTGGGGTGTTCGGCGGATCGCTTTTCCACTTCTGACCCGCCCCTCCCGCGCCGCCATCGCCTCGGGCGCAACAGTTGTTGCGATGTCGCAAGCGTATGCAACGCCGCGAGGCGAGGCAAGCACTATTGCGTTCGACGCAGGGCGCGCACGACGCTGCGGCCTTCGCCGTCGACCTCGTAGAGCGCGTACTGGATCTGGCCACCGCCGAGCACTACCACGGAGACGGCACCTTTGCCGTCCGCCAGCACCGCGAGGCTGCCGCCGCGCGCCTCGATCGACTCAAGCTGCTGACGCGTCTCGGCGTCGAATGACTGGCGTGCAGCAGCGAGCAGGTGGCTCGCGCGGGCACTCAGGCGCTGCACAACATGGGCTTCGGCTTCGTTGACTGCTTCATCGTTCATGGCTTGCTCCTTCACTTCGATGTTGATGGGATACCGTTGCGCAGCGCGATCGCTGTTGTCGGGTATTGCTTCAGGTCTGCCTCCTTGAACGTTGCTTTTCGTCGGCCCTCGCAGACCACGAGCGCCGGAACCCTTGCACCCCTCTCTTCTCTTTTCACTTCGGGATAACTCATGGCTTTACCGCTAAATGCGGATGAACTCCCGATTTTTTACCGCTAAACTTTTTCGTCCTCTGTGTTTGCGGTCAACTCATGCTTTACCGCTAAATTTTCGTTAGCGGTTAAGTCATGCTTTACCGCTACGCGTTGCGACAGGCGCTCGAAATTGACGCGGATTCGACGCCCTCGCTTGCCACCGCGCACGACTGGATCGATGAAAAAAACGAGCCCATCCCTTTCGAATTCCTTGAGAATCTTGAGCACTGTTGGCTTGCTGCAATGCGCCTCACGTCCGAGCAGTTCTGCGCCCGGCCAGCACATGCGCTCGATGTCCATGTGATCGATCAGCACGCCGTAGATCACGCCGCGTCGATGATCTTCAAACGGGTACTGGCGCAACTGTCGCCGCGCGAGGTGGTGAAGTCTGAGCGTCGCGTAATTCGGCACCTTGTCATCCACGGCTGGCCCCCTCCGCGATGCTCACGCGCGCGACCGCGATGCGCAGGCGTTCGTGCTCGGTGGGCGTGACAGAGCCACGGCGCAGGATCGCACCGACGACGATCAGCACTTCGAGCAGTTCGCGGTTGATGGTGCCGAGCGTCTGCAAGGCGTTGAACCGACGCTTCACGGGCTTCGACGAGTGCACGCCATCGGCGCGCGGCGGGAACAAGGCCGAGAGGTCGAGGCCGACCGCGCCGGCGATATCCGCGACCGCGCACTCGTTGCGAAAGCAACGAAGCAGCACCACGCCTTCGCTCGTCTCCGTGATTGCGAGCACGGTCGCGTTCGTCGAACCGCACACAGGGCAACGCGCCCTCCAGCGGCCCGGTCCACAGGCACGAACACTTTCGAGCCGGTCGAGCAGAGCGGCGGCGCTCATGACGGACCTCCTGCGCTGGCCCTGAACGTGTCGAGCGCCTTGCTGATCCTGTCGATCACGCGCTTGACGTTTGCGACGACATACGGGTCTTTCGCGTACCTGCCGAGCTTGTCGATCTCGGCGACGAAGACGCGGTCGAGTTCCTTGCGGTGCGTATCGAAGCTCGCATAAAACTCGCGCAGCGGATTACGTACCGCTTCGGGCGGGATGACGCGCTCGACAACGGGCGGCGGCAGCTTCTGCTTCGCGGGCTTGCTGGCGGGCGGCGGCCGTACAGTGAACAGATCAACGCCGAGTACATCGACGGCGGCCTGCCTGAAGATTCTGGCTTCGGTCTGCGGTTTCGCGGACTTCAGCTTCCTCGCGGGTTGCCGGCGTCCCTTCGTGTCGGTGCGCGTGGCTACGTTAGCCACGTCGCCGGTCTTCTCCAGATTCGCTCGCACCTTGCCGACCGTGGTGTGATGCACGCCGAGATCGGCAGCAATCGCACGGTCGGAACGTTCGGGCGAGTCGATCAGCCTGCCTGCGATTACCGCGCGCCGTTGTTCGTCGGTCAGGTGGCGGCGGTCAGCGTTCAGCCTGCGCGCGAGCGTCATCTTCTGTTCTTCGGTCAGTCCTTCGCGGACTTCCCGCGGGCAATCGATGCCGAGCGCGGCGGCGATCTTCGCGCGATGGTGTCCGTCGATGATTGCGCCGTTTTCATCAACGACAATCGGAACCTGAATCCCGAACGTGTCGATGCTTGATTCGAGCGACGCGTAAACGGCAGGAGGCAACGGCGGCAGGAGTTGATAACGCTCGCTCATACGACCTCCTTCGCGCGGTTCGTGTGATACGTGCAGAGTCCATCGGCCCAGCGCTCAGCGCTGAACCAGACGTAGGCCTCGCTGTATCCACGACCCCCGCTCAGCGGCCGCGTGCATCGCGTGCCCTTCGTCGTGCGCGCGTGACACCGGCACATGCAACCAGCGTCACGCCACGCGCTCAAGATCGCGGCAATCAGATCGTCATTCGGCGCGCAGTACTTTTCGATGCTCGCGCGCAATTCCGCCATCTCGACGGGCGAGAGCGGCGGCATGAGTTGATAGGGGGCGTTCATGCCGGCCACCCGCAGCGCATCCCTTGCAGCGACGCGACGAGCGACGCCGCCGCCCGCTCGATTGCGGCGCGTTGCTGTGCGTCGAGATCATCGAGTGCAGCGATGTCGAACGCGACGAACTCCAGTTCAAGCTTCAGCAGCGAATCGAGCAGGCGCAGAGCGGGGCGCGCTGCGCGACCGCGACCGCCGACCGGGGCCTTCCTGATTGCCCGCAGGCGCGCTTCCATCTCGCCCGCATCCTCCAGCGCGAGGATCGCTTCGAACTCGGCCTTCGGAACGCGCGCGAGTTTGATCCACTCGTGCACCTGCTTGCGGGTGATGCCGCAGCGCTTGAGCAATTCGGCCCGGGTTTCGGGCCGTTCCTCCGGGGAACGCCTCATCATGACGCCCCCCGCATCGCTTGCGCGCGCGAGCGCTTCGGACTACGATCGGCGCTGCTTACACGCAGGTCCTTTCCATTGCCCGCCACCTCCCGGCGGGCTTTTTCTTGCCGTCCCATCACAGCCTCCAATCAGTTGCGTGCGCAACTTAAGCGCACAGGCGATAGCGGGCCGGGCCTCTCGGCTCGACCTCTCGTGTCCTCTTTCGCGATTTTTTAGTCGCCCGACGAACGCGGGCTTGGAGATGCTGCGGGTGCTGCGGGGATTACGCTACGCGGACTGCGCCTCGCGGGCCTTCTTCAGCACCCACGCGTGGATATCGGCGATCAGGTAGTTGTCGCAATGCGCGCCGACCTTGAACGGACGCGGGAAGTCCGGGTCGGCGGCCTCGATGCGCTTGACGGTCATCCAGCTAACGCCGAGGATGCGGCCGGCGCCGTGGCGATCCGTGACGAGCGTTTCGAGCGGCTCCACCGGTACGGCGCGCGAAGGCAGCTTGTATGCCTTCTGCGCCTCGGGTTGCTGCCCATCTGCGCGCTGCTCGTCCGCACGCGGATGCTTGCGGGGGCGACCCGGGCCGCGCTTGGGCTTGGCCGCTTCAATCTGTTCGTTCATGACTCCCTCCGTGTTGTTTGAGGGAATCTAATCCGTCGCGTGGCTCCATTTCAAGAGGGTCGCGCGATCACCGGCCAGCCGTTGCCTTCACTTGTTGGCAATCCTTGATATCTGATCTTTCGCGCCTGCCTTATCAGACGGACATCAGCGCGCAGCGGCGTCCGAAATGATGACGCACAAAAAAATTTTTTAAAGACGTGCGCGTTTCCAATTGAAGTTTTCAAAACTCGGAAGCAAAGACGCCTGCGCGATGGCAGGCGTCTTATGGAGCAGCGAGGCTTGGCGCGTCTATGCGCAGCACGGCACGATCATGCTGCCGCCTCCGACTTCGTGCGGTCCGTTGACGCCACGTTGCCGCCGTCGAGGAAGCTCGCCCACTGCTGCATGAGCGGCGTGCGGTCCTTGAAAAAGCGCGTGCGCTCGTATGCCTTCTGGTCGTCGTCACGCGAGTCATGCGCAATCAGGCTTTCGCTCACGCGCTCGTTCGCCTTCGCGCATTCGACCGCCCACGTGCGCAGGCTTGAGCGCAGGCCGTGGATGCTGGCTGCCTCCTTCGGGTAGCCAAGCTCGCGCAGCAGGTCACGCTGCACCGAGTTGCTGATCTCTTTTCCCCGGCGCTCGCCGTTGAACAGGCGGTCGTCATCGCGATGCTCGCCGGGGAGCGCCTTGAGCAACGCGATCGCCTGCTCACTGAGGGGCACCCAGTGTTCAATCTTCGCCTTCATGCGTTCAGCAGGGATGCGCCACACCCGCTCCTGAAGATCGATCTCCTTCCACGTTGCGCCGCTGCCTTCCTTCGAGCGCACGCCCGTGAGCATCAGGAATTCAACGAGGCGAGCCACGTCGCCTTCAGCGGCGCGCAGCTTCGTGGCGAAGCCGGGCATCTCGCGCCAGTCGATCGACGCGCGATGGCTCGTGCGGCCCTCCGGGGTCGTGAGCACCTGTTCAAGGTGCCCGTCAAAGCGCGCGGGATTGTCGCCCGAGCGATACCCCTTGGTCTTCGCCCAGTCGAGGACCGTCTCAATGCGCTGGCGAAGTGCTACGCCCGTTGCGTGCTTCGTCTCCCACAACGGTTCGATCACCCGCAGCACGTCCTCGGTTCCGATATCGCGCACCAGCATCCGGTGCAGCGGCTTCGCGTGCAGCCGGATCGAACTCTCCCACGCGACGAGGTTGCTCGTCGACCATTTCACCTTGCGCAGGTCGATGTACTTCGCAGCGGCGTCCGCGAATGTGATGCGCCGCTCGGCCTCGTGCCGCGCGAGCTTGCGCGCATTGGTCTTCTGAGAGAGCGGGTCGATACCTCCCGCCCTGAGCTTGCGGTGCTCGTCGGCCTTCTCTCGCGCCTTGGCGAGCGATACGACCCGCGCCGAGCCGAGACCGATCCATGTCTCGCGCCCGTGCAGCTTGTAGCGAAAGAGCCAACTTGCTGCGCCGGACGGCGTGCGTTGCAGATACAGGCCGTTTCCGTCAGCTACGTGCCCGGCGGTCTTGGCGGGCGGGTTGTCGATGAGTTCCTTGACCTTGGTGGCGGTCAGGCGTTCGATGTGTCGCATGGGTTCTCCGGTGAAACGCCGCAAGCCGGCTGGCCGGCGGCGCCCCGCCGTACATACACTTTTAAATACGCCACTTGGCGTACAGGCTTGTGTGGGCTTGAGCGGGGCTGTGTGGAGAATATTACCGCAAACCCTTGCTGGGCGCGGCTTCTAGCCGAACAGACCTGTTCAACCACACACAGAGAATACCCTGCTTCGCTTTCTGCTGCAAAGAAAGTAGGCAAAGAAGACAGCTCAAACCGCAAGCTCATAAGCGGGTCCCCTGGCTTGGCAGGGGTAGTGGTGCATCTGGAATCCGTGCCCCCGCACATTCCCCGTTCGTGACAAAGCCATCATCCTTCCCACTCCGCACTACGTGCGTCGCGGACGGGTCTGCCTGGGAAGCCAATGGTTTGGCCCGCGCAGCGGGGCCGTTGGCTGCGCCTCGGCGATGCGCTGAAACAACCGGTGATTTTGGAGCGGGGCTTCGGCGCGCATGGCGCCGCCGGAAGAATGACTGCCTTGTCACTAGCGCGGAATGTGCGAGAGCACGGATTCCAGATGCACCACTACCTCACGCACACCGAGGGACCCGCTTAAGAGTTAGCGGTTTGAGCTGTCTTCTTTGCCTACTTTCTTTGCTGCAGCAAAGAAAGTAGGTGCCGCCCCGCACAGGGGCAACGCTAATAGAGAGCCTGTCAGAAATTTTGTGTTCAAGGCATAACATGTACCCAAAGGAGCATGTATGCCAAGCAAACCAAAAGCAGGGTCTGCGCCCCCGCCTGAGCTGCCCGCGATTCCAGAGGAGCTCATCGATCAGTTCGTGAAGGGTCCGATGACGGCGGAAGCGGTGCAGGCAGCCTCGATCGCGTTCAAGAAGG
>NZ_JBFPKG010000076.1:0-22607 GCF_040948665.1 Paraburkholderia sp. BR14320 | reverse complement strand
GAGCGCGAGACCCGCGAAGAATGCAGATTGCCGCTGCCGGCCGCCGCCGCGGCGCCGGTCTTGTACGAGTCGCCGTATTTACCGAGCAGCGCGTGCAGATCCGGCATCGTCGGGCCTTGCCACGCGTACGCGACGATCAGGCCGGTGCTGGTCGCGTATTCGTTGATCGTGGTATTGCCGGCGTCGGTCCACGTGCGCTCGCGCAGTGCGCCATTGAGCAGCGTGCGCGGCGCGCTCGCGCCCGCCACCGCCTGGCTCGGCATCGTGCCGCCCAATTCGGCATGCGCGCCGAAGCTCGCGCAGCACGCGACGACGGCGATCACCGAGGCGATCGCGGATGGATGGAGACTGGACTGGGACATGAGGCCTTCCTCGTTTGGCGCCGGATTTTTATTGAGATAACTCGATCAACGTAGCACCGGTTTTCTTCTGGTCTTTGCACATCGCGGCGGACAGGACCGCACGCAATGTGGAAAACAAGCCGCATGCAGACCGGGAACCCTTTTTCGGCGGGCCACCGGCGAAGACTTGGGAGTACTCCCAAGTCAATTCGAAAGTGTCATTGAGTGTTAAATTTACCTCATAGGAGGGCAAATAGCGTGACGGGCGCGGACTTTTTTCCCGTGGCCGTTTCGTCGCGGTGGCATGCGGCGATTCCCGGGCAAACCCCAGTTTTTGCACACGCCTCGCCGGGACCGGTAAAATGTTGGGTTGATCCACGGAAACTTGCCGTGGCGTAGCGGAAGGATTCCCCGAACATGACTGATTTTCGTCTCACCAAGCGGTTTGCAGTAATGCTCATGGCAGGCGGGCTGGTCGCCGGCTGCGGTACCTCGTCGCCGACCAAAATCGACTATAGGAGCGACTCCCGTTCGAAGCAGGTATCGCTTGCCGTACCGCCGAACATGATCGACGAGACGGCCGATCAGCGCTCGCTGCCGCCACAGGGTGGCGAAACTTCGCTGTCCACGCTGAAACAGGTGCAGGCGCAGGCGCCGGCCGGCGACGCGGTTGCGGTCGTGCCGCCCGTCCAGGGCATCCATATCCAGCGCGACGGCACCGAAAGCTGGCTCGTGATCGACAACAAAACGCCCGACCAGGCGTGGCCGCAAATCCGCCGCTTCTGGCAGGAGCAAGGCTTCCTGCTCGTCGTCGACCAGCGCGACAAGGGCGTGATGGAAACCGACTGGAACGAAACCCACGCGCAGATCAACGACGGCTTTATCCGCAACACGCTGTCGAAGGCGATGGGCAACAGCTACGTGAGCTCGGAGCGCAACAAGTTCCGCACGCGTCTCGAAGCGGCGCCGAAGGGCGGCACCTACGTGTTCGTCAGCCAGAAAGGCATGCGCGAGGCGATCACCGGTACGAACAATGAGTCCACCCAGTGGCAACCCAAGCCGAACGACCCGGCGCTCGAGCAGGAATATCTGAAGCGCCTGATGGCCTCGCTTGCGCGTGCTGAATCGGGTGCGGGTGGCACGCAGAACGCCGAGCTGTCGCCTGCGGGCACGCAGATCGCGCCGAATGCGGCGACGGCGGGTGCGAAGTCTGCGACGGCCGCCGTCGTCGCGCAAAACGTCGCGCTGGCGGCCCAGCCGTCGACGCCGGACGTGGATTCGGCCAACAACACGTCGGCCCAGCTCTCGTCAACCGAACTCACGCTCGGGGAGCCGTATGACCGTGCGTGGCTGCGCGTGGGCCTCGCGCTCGATCGCAGCAATTTCACGGTCGACGACCGCGACGTGAGCCGCGGTCTGTATTTCGTGCGCTACGTCGATCCGAAGGATATGTCGTCGGCCGAGCAGGGCTTCTGGAGCCAGGTCTTCCACGGCCGGAAGGAGAAGGTCGCCAAGGAGTATCGCGTGAACGTGCGCGCGGTGACGCCGGATCAGACCCGCGTGGCCGTGGTCGACGACAAGGGGCAAGTCGACGAAAGCTCGCAGGCCAAGCAGATCATGAGCCTGATGGCCTATCAGCTGCACTGATACGGGAACCTAGCGGCCAACGCCGCCGGTTCGACGAAAAAAACGCCCGGAGCAATCCGGGCGTTTTTTTTCGACCGCCTACTCAGGTATCCGCGCGCCGCCGCGTGCCGACCCACGGCAAGCGCTTGATCACGCCGGTCGCCAACGCGGTGCCGACCAGAATCACCGCGCACCCTTCGAGCATGCCGGGTGACACCGTCTCGCCGAGAAACAGCGCGCCCCACAGAATGCCGAAGATCGGAATCACGAAGGTCACGGTGATCGCGCGTGTCGGACCGGCGACCGCGATCAGATGGAAGAACAGCATGTACGCGATGCCGGTGCAGGCGACGCCGAGCGCGATCACCGCGCCCCACGCACGCAGCGAAATCGGCGCGGCGGGCCAGTAGATCACCGCGAGCGGCAGCAATACGATCGTTGCGCCAATCATCGTGCCGGTCGCGACGCTGAGCGCGTCGACGCCAGTCAGGTGACGCTTCGTGTAGTTGGCGGCGATGCCATAGAGCAGCGTCGCGCCGAGCGCGGCGCCGGCGGCGAGCGCGACGGTGAGCGGCGCGGCGGCCGAGCCGTCCGGCGCCGCGATCTGGTCCCACACGAGCATCAGCACGCCGAGAAAGCCGACCACGAGGCCGAGTGTGCGCAGCGCGCTGAGCCGGTCGCGCAGCCACAGAAAGCCGACCAGCGCGCCCCACAGCGGCGCGCACGCATTGATCACCGACGTGACGCCCGCCGACAGAGTCAGCTCGGCATACGCGAACAGGCAGAATGGCGCCGCCGAATTGAGAATGCCGACCACGAGCAGCGGCAGCGCGTGCGTGCGCAACAGCGTGCCGGACTGTTGCAGCGGCCGTCGCGCGATCAGCACGATCGCGAGAAAGAGGGCGCCGATGCCGACGCGCAGCGCCATCAGCGGCGCGACGCCGAAGTCGGTCACGCCGACGCGGATGAACAGGAACGATGCGCCCCACAGGGCGGCGAGGATCAGCAGTTGCAGAAGGTTTCTGGCTTTCATTGGAATGGCGCCGCGCGCAGTTGAGTCGGGACGCCAACTCATCCTAACAGTGCGATCGCGCGATTCGTTTCAATGCGGGATGAAACGGCAAGATCCGGGAGACGGCCGCGTCCGGGTAGGTCGATCGTAAGCGCTGCGAGAGTGCGCGCCAAACGAGCAATTCTCACGGATATGTGAGAAAAATTGCGATGCGGCGGCGCGGTAGCGGGGATGGAATTGCAAACGGAGCCCGCGATGCGCGGACGCCGTCCGAAACGATGTGAATTGCGTTGCGCCGTTAGCGGCGCAAGCTCAGTGCGGAATCATCCATTGCAGGAAGTTCTGCTGCGCCCACACGAGCACGCCGAGCAGCACCGTGAGCAGAATCGAATGCTTGAAGGTCTTGGCGAACACGACGCCTTCCTTGCCCTTCAAGTCGGTGGTCGCGACGCCGGTCGAAATGTTCTGCGGCGAGATCATCTTGCCCATCACGCCGCCCGACGAGTTGGTCGCCGCCATCAGCACCGGATTCAGATTGAGCTGCTTGGCCGCCACCACCTGCAGATTGCCGAACAGCGCATTGCCCGACGTATCGCTGCCCGACAGGAACACCGCGACCCAGCCGAGAAACGCCGAGACGAGCGGAAACACCGGCCCGACCGACGCGACCCCGAGGCCGAGCGTGTAGTTGAGGCCCGAGTAGTTCATCAGATACGCGAGGCCGACGATCGTCGCCACGGTCAGAATCGCGATGCGCGTTTGCACCCACGTGTCGGAGATCGCCTTGCCGAACTCGGCGGGGGGGAGTCGCACGACGAACGCGGTGATGAGCGCCGCGACGAGGATCGCAGTGCCGGTCGCAAGCGGCTGGAAGTCCCAGATCGCGCCGTACGGCGTGTTGTACAGCGTGATGAACACGGCCTTGTCGAGACCCGGCCACGACACCTTCACGTCGCCGATCGTGAAGATCCTCGCTACCGTCCAGACGATCACGACAACCGACACGATGATCCACGGATACCAGCCTTGCACGCCGCCGATCTTGCCGCGCACCTCGTTGATGCGATCGACGTTGATCGCGAATTTCGGATCGGCGACGGGCTTCCACACCCGCAGGAACGCCACTGTCAGGATCAGCGAAACCAGCGAAGACAGCACGTCGGTCAGGCTGTAGTTCACGAAGTTCGAGACGACGAACTGAGTCAGCGCGAAGCTCAGGCCCGACACCAGCAGCACCGGCCAGATCCGCAGCATGTTGCGAAAGCCCGCGTACACGCCGATCACATAGAAGGGCAGCAGGACCGCAAAGAACGGCAATTGCCGCCCGACCATCTTGCCGAGCACATCGGACGGCAGATGCGTGACCGCGCCGAGCACCGTGATCGGCACGCCGAGCGCGCCGAACGCAACCGGCGCGGTGTTGAAGATCAGCGTGAAGATCAGCGCTTCGAGCGTCGGAAAACCGAGCATGATCAACAGTGAACTCGTGATCGCGACCGGGGTGCCGAAGCCCGAGATGCCTTCGAGCAGCGCGCCGAACGAAAAGCCCACCACGACGAGCACGATGCGCCGGTCGTTCGGCAGGTTGTCGATCATCCACAGGCGGAAGGCTTCGAAGCGTCCCGAGCGCTGCGCGATGTTGTACAGCAGGATCGCGGTGAAGACGATCCACATCACCGGCCAGAGCGCAAAGACGACGCCGGCTGCGACCGAGTTGAGGGCGAGCCCGACCGGAAACTGCCAGACGAAAATCGCGACGATCAAACCGACGATCAATCCCGCGAGCGATGCCTGCCACGCTGGCCTGCGCGCCCAGCCGAGCAGCGCGAGCACGACGATGATCGGCAGCGCGGCGACGATAAACGACGCAAAAAGCGAATTACCGACTGGAGTGAGCAGTTGATGAAACATCACGTCTCCTTCGTTGTTGTGTAATTCGACGCGGGAGATTGCGCATGACGGCGCGTCGCTCTGGCATGGCGGACGCTCGCGAGTGGCCTCGACCAAGCGGCTGCGCCTGATTTAAGCGGGTGCTGCGTGCAACCTTTCAAGAATAGAGCGCCATATCGGCGAGTCAAGCCGGGAAAGTACGGGCGGGGTGTGCGCGGTGACGGGTGAACAGAGACAGGTCAATGCCAGTGGCCGCCCCAATGGCCGCCCCAATGTCCCCCCCAGTAGCCACCAATGCCGATCGCGATCGACGGTCCATAGTAGGGGGGATAGCCGTAATAGGCGGGATAAGGATAAGCCGGTGGCGGATAGTAGGCGGGATAAACCGGAGGTGCCACATACACGGGCGCGGGGGTTGCATAACCGGGCGGCATGTCCTGCGGCGCGACCTGCATTTGCGCCTGGGCTTGAGGCGTCTGCTGTGGATCGGTGGCCGGTGTGGTTTGGTCCGCTGCGGTGGCGGGGGCGGTCGAATAGTACGACGTGTAATAGCCCGCCGGATAGTAGCCGGCGGGGTAGTAGCAGCCGGATAAAAACAGACTGGAGGCGAGCGCGGAAATCGGGGCGGCGGGCCGCGCGAATCTCGCGGAACAACGAAACGATATGCGTGGCGACGAGAGACGCACCGCGCGAAGATGGGTGACGACGCGGGACTTCATGGCGCGCTCCTCGATGAACCGATGCCGCCTCGCGCGACGTCGTTGTGAGGAGCTTACGCTCTTGCCGCGGCAGCGCTGTGGCAAAACCGCAACCGCATATTTAAGTCTATTTCCACGCGCATAGTCGAGACGAGAGCGCACTGCATTCGCCGCCCTCGTCAGTCCTCGGAACGCTCGTTTGCCGCTCACTTGCCGATCTGGTTACCGATGACACCGCCTACCGCCGCGCCGCCCAACGTCGACAAGCCGCTGCCGCCGATCGCCGCGCCGGCTGCGCCGCCGACACCCGCGCCGATCGCGGTATCGCGTGTGCGTGGGGACATGTCGCCGCATGCCGCGATACCCGCGACGAGCGAAAGTGCAACTGCGACGGTGCCAAGACGAGTACCGAGTTGAACGATCGATTTCATGATGATGACTCCCTTCTTTGTTGGACGTAGTTGTTTCCTTCTCGCAGCACACAACGTGCCTGCTCGACGCGGCGGCACAAAAAAAGCCCGCCATGCCGGCGGGCTCCGATACTGCTGGGCTAACTCGCGCGTATCGCGCAAGCCGCTTATTGCCGCTGATAAATCTCCGCGCCTTGCTTCATGAACTCGATCGACTTGACTTCCATCCCTTTCTGCAGCGCTTCGTTATCGCTGACGCCCTGTTGCGCGGCGAACTCGCGCACGTCCTGGGTGATCTTCATCGAGCAGAAGTGCGGGCCGCACATCGAGCAGAAATGCGCGACCTTGGCCGAATCCTTCGGCAGCGTTTCGTCGTGGAATTCGCGCGCCTTGTCCGGGTCGAGACCGAGATTGAACTGGTCTTCCCAGCGGAATTCGAAGCGCGCCTTCGACAGCGCGTTGTCGCGTACCTGCGCGCCGGGATGACCTTTCGCGAGGTCCGCTGCGTGCGCGGCGAGCTTGTACGTGATGATGCCGGTCTTCACGTCGTCCTTGTTCGGCAGACCGAGGTGTTCCTTCGGCGTCACGTAGCACAGCATCGCGGTGCCGAACCAGCCGATCATCGCGGCGCCGATGCCCGACGTGATGTGGTCGTAGCCCGGCGCGATGTCGGTGGTCAGCGGCCCGAGCGTGTAGAACGGCGCTTCGTCGCACCAGTCGAGCTGCAGGTCCATGTTCTCCTTGATCAGCTGCATCGGCACATGGCCCGGACCTTCGATCATCACCTGCACGTCGTGCTTCCATGCGATCTGCGTGAGCTCGCCGAGCGTCTTAAGCTCGCCCAGTTGCGCTTCGTCGTTCGCGTCGTAGATCGAGCCGGGACGCAGGCCGTCGCCGAGCGAGAAAGCCACGTCGTAGGCCTTCATGATTTCGCAGATGTCTTCGAAATGCTCGTACAGGAAGCTTTCCTTGTGATGCGCGAGGCACCACTTCGCCATGATCGAGCCGCCGCGCGACACGATGCCGGTCATCCGGTTCGCGGTGAGCGGCACGTATTGCAGACGCACGCCCGCGTGGATCGTGAAGTAGTCGACGCCCTGCTCGGCCTGTTCAATGAGCGTGTCGCGGAAGATTTCCCACGTCAGATCTTCAGCCTTGCCGTTGACCTTTTCGAGCGCCTGGTAAATCGGCACCGTGCCGATCGGCACCGGGCTATTGCGGATGATCCATTCGCGCGTTTCATGAATGTGCTTGCCGGTCGACAGATCCATCACCGTGTCGCCGCCCCAGCGGATCGCCCAGGTCATCTTGTCGACTTCCTCGCCGATGGAGGAGGTCACCGCCGAGTTGCCGATGTTCGCATTCACCTTCACGAGGAAGTTGCGGCCGATGATCATCGGCTCGCTTTCCGGGTGATTGATGTTGTTCGGGATGATCGCGCGGCCGCGCGCGATTTCCTCGCGCACGAATTCCGCGGTGATTTCGGTGAGGCCGTTCGGGCCGAACGCGCTCGCGCCGAACGCCTGGCCCGGATGCTGGCGGCCCATCATCGCGGCGAGCTTCGCGCCGTTCGGGCCGCTCGCCTTGAGGGTCTCCAGATACTCGGCACGGCGCTGGTTCTCGCGAATCGCGATGTATTCCATTTCCGGCGTGATGATGCCTTGCTTCGCGTAGTGCATCTGCGTCACGTTTTTGCCGGCGATCGCGCGCCGCGGCGTGCGATGCAGACCCGGGAAACGCAGCTGCGCGGTGGCCGGATCGGCAGCGCGCTCGCGGCTGAAGCTGCTCGACAGACCGCTCAGCGGCTCAGTGTCGCCGCGCTCTTCGATCCACGCCTGACGCAGCGCGGGCAGACCCGCGCGGATGTCGATCTTCGCGTCCGGATCGGAGTAGGGGCCCGACGTGTCGTACACGTAGATCGGCGGATTCTTTTCGCCGCCGAAGCTGTCGGGCGTGTCTGCCTGCGAGATTTCGCGCATCGGCACGCGGATGTCGGGGCGTGAGCCGGTCACGTAGACCTTGCGCGAATTCGGCAGCGGCGCGACGGCGGCCTCGTCCACATGGGCTTCGGCGGAAATAAACTTCGGATTGGCGCTCATGTAAGTCTCCGTACAAAGTGGGGCGGCTAAGCAGGAGACTGAGATGGAAGTGGTCGGAAATCGCTGGGAGGTGAGGCTGTTGAGGCTGGTGCGAGATCCGTACGCTTCCCTGCGCTGGCATTATCCAGATCAGGTTCAAAGGGTATTTCTCACCCACGCAACACGGACCTCCAGCTCCGCGCTACGCAGGACCCCCGCGTTAGCAGCGCACACGATACACCGCCCGCCCGCGGTTTGGCAACCTGTCTGCGTGATTCAAAAAAACTGGTCCAGATGAATCCGGACATCTCCTATGCTTATTTCGAGACCGCGTCAGACAGGGCAACTTACAACAATGGAACAGCCGGCTTACAGGGAAAAATCGTCGGCGGCTTCGGGCTGATACAGGATTTTGGCGATCTTGAGGACTTGCTGATCGCCGCTGGGTGGCGTGAAGCGGATGCTCTCGCCGCGGCGCGCGCCGAGCAGCGCGAGGCCAGCCGGCGAGAACACGTTCAGCCGCCCTTGCGCGAAATCGGCGTTGGGCGGATAGACGACGGTCCACGTCATTTGTTCGCCGCTCGCCGTATCGATCAGCGTCGCTTGCGAGTTCATCGTGACGACGTCGGCGGGGATATCGTGCGAATCAACGATTACCGCGCGTTCGAGCACGTCGTCGAGCACGTGCTGCAGCTTGGCGTTGGCGGCCGCATATTTCTCGAGGCGGGTCACGTCGAGTTCGGTCAGATAGCAGGTTTTGATCTTCTTCATCATCAGGACTCCGATAAGGCGGTGGAGGATGGCCGCGTGCGACGACCCCATGCGGGTGGTCGGCGGATGAGTTCACGAATGGGAAAGCCCGGAGCCCGGCGACGCGGCCCTGGGTATCGGCAGGCTACGTCAGCAAGGGCGCCGGGCGGCGCGAAGCGGGAGCGTTCGGGACGTCTCGCCGGCGCCGTGCGGCGCGACACCCGCGCGCGCGCAGCCGCCTGCGCGGCATGGGCGCAAGCGGGCGAGAACACGGAAAGTCGGACGACGCACAGAAGTCACGGGCAAAACGACCAGGTGATGGGAATAGCGAACAGGAGGTTGCCGCGCAGCAAAACGTGAAGCCCGCGACACCAGCGACGAAAGCTTGATGTTAGCACGCTGTCTCGGGCGTTTCCGTTCGCGACATCGCACTCGGTCGAGCGGCCGTCTTTTGTGCGGTGCCAGAAGAAAGCGACGTGCTCCGCATAGCGTTCAAGCCAGTCACACGATTGCCGTTAATCAAAGTGCAGCGAAGGCCGCACTCCTGCGAAGCGATTCGCGGGATGGCGCGTGAATGGCGCGACGCGACTCGCGCCGATTGACCGATTGACAGAGAGGTGCACATGAAAGCGGAAAGAATGCGGTGGCGAACGCTCGGTCGCACAGCCGCGGTGGTGGCATTGCTTGCCGCGCCGCTGGCGGCGCCGGCGGCATCGACGGTGACGGGCGGCGTGATCCGGTTCGTGGGGATGATCGTCGCACCGCCGCTGCAGATCAGCGCGGATACGGCGATCACTGGCGTCGCCGTCGAAAGTGCGAGCGTGGCCGGTCAGCGCTTCTCGCGCACGGTGACGTTCAGCGCGCCGCCGGGCGTCGTCAGCGGGGCCGATGTCGCGCTCGAAGTGAACGGCGGCACGCAGTCGCGGGATCTGGTGGCAGCGCGTTTCGTCGATGGCGCCGGGCACGTCGTGCTGACCCGCGACGGCCACTACGCGGTCGATCGCGCGGGCGGGGTGCTGTCGCTGAACGCGCGGCGCACCGATACGGACACGCGCGTGACGGTAGTGGTCAGTTACGACTGAGTCGCGGCGAGCCTTGGCTCGCTACCCATGCCGGAAAAAATTAAAAGAGGCTTGTCATAACCGGCCGCGCGGGCCGACAAACGTGCAGATTTCGATCGGAGCACGTCATGTCGACCGCGCACTATCGCTCGCTACTTCAGCGCCTAGCGACTTTTTCGAGGCCCGCCGCCGGCCTCGCGCTCGTTGTGCTGAGCGCTTCGGGCATAGGTGCGGCAGATGCGGCCAGGCCCCAATGTGCGACACACAGCCCCGCGCACCGGTTAGCGCTCGTCGAGCTGTACAGCAGCGAGGGCTGCGATAGCTGCCCGCCCGCCGACCGCTGGCTCGGTCAATGGAAAAGCAATGGCGCCGCCCACGGCATCGTGCCGCTCGCACTGCACGTCGACTACTGGAACAGCCTCGGCTGGACCGACCGGTTTTCCCAGCGTCGCTTCACCGAACGTCAGCAGACGCTGACGCATCTCGCGGGCGCGCACACGATCTATACGCCGGAAGTGTTCGTCGCGGGCCGCGAGCTGCGCGACTGGTCGCAACGCGACAGTTTCGAGCGCCGCATCGACGAGCTCGTCGCCGAACCCGCGCAGGCCAATGTCGCGCTCGAACTAAGTCCGCGTGCACCCGGTGCGTTCGATGTCGATGCGCAGTTCAGCACGACGGACGCCGCCACGGATCCGTTGAGCGGCTATCTCGCGGTCTACGAAAACGCGCTGACGACGCAGGTCGGCGCGGGCGAAAACCGCGGCGCGACGCTGCATCACGAACGCGTCGTGCGCGCGTGGTTCGGGCCGGTGCCAATCGTCGCCGGTCACGCGCGGATTCGTCAGGACGTCGATCTACGCGATGCGAGCGTCGACGCGAAAACCGATCCGATCGCCAACGTCGCCGACCGCTTTGGCGTGGTCGCGTTCGTCGAAAGCGACGCGAGCGGCGATGTGCTGCAAGCCGCCGATCTTCCAGCGTGCCGTTGACCGACATCGCACGCGCCGCATTCTCTACCGCTGCCCGAGGAGAGCCGCCATGTCCACACCCACACCGCACGCATTGCGCCCCCGCGCACCCGCCGCGCCCGCCGCACCGAAGCGCGCCGTCATTCACCCGCTGTGGCTGCGCATCACGCATTGGCTGAACGCGCTCGCCGCGATCGTGATGATGCTGTCGGGCTGGCGCATCTACGACGCGTCGCCGATCTTCCCGGCGTTCAGCTTTCCGACCGGGATCACGCTGGGTGGCTGGCTCGGCGGCGCGCTGCAATGGCACTTCGCGGCGATGTGGCTGCTGGTGTTCAACGGCCTCGTGTATATCGCGCTGAATCTCGCGAGCGGGCGTTTCGTGCGCAAGTTCCTGCCGTTGACGCCGCGCGCGGTGCTGCGCGATTTCATCGCCGCGTTGCGCGGGAAGCTGTCTCACGACGATCTGCGCGTCTACAACGCGGTGCAGAAATTTGCCTACCTGTTCGCGATCGCCGATCTGATCGTGCTGGTGCTGTCGGGGCTCGCGATCTGGAAGTCGGTGCAGTTTCCGCTGCTGCGTGAACTGATGGGCGGCTACGACAACGCGCGCGTCGTGCACTTCACCGCGATGTCGCTGCTGGCCGCGTTTCTTGCGGTGCATCTGGCGATGGTCGCGCTCGTGCCGCGTTCGTTGCTCGCGATGCTGCGCGGACGTTGAGCCGCGATTGCCCACGGCCACGCTGATGTTCACGCTCATCGACGCGCAACGCGAACTCTGTAGGGATACCGAATCATGAACAAGCCGATCGACAAAGCAGCAGACCAACCCACCCAGCGTGTTAGCCACACGCTCGACCGCGCGTCGATCCTGCTCGATGCGAAGCGCGAACTGGCGATGCCGTCGCGACGCCTGTTCGGCAAGCAGCTATTGACGCTCGGCGGTCTATCGATGCTCACCGGCTGCTCGCTGACCGACGACGCTTCCGTCAACCGCTTCCTGAGCGCGGTATCGCGGCTGAACGATCGCGCGCAGGCCGCGCTGTTCGATCCGAAGCAGCTCGCGCCGACCTACACCGAAGCGCAGATCACGCGACCGTTCCCCTTCAACGCGTACTACGGCATCGACGACGTGCCGCACGTGGACGGCTCCGCTTACCAGCTGAAGCTGAGCGGGCTCGTGACCGGCAAGCGCGTGTGGACGCTGCCCGAACTGTACGCGCTGCCGCATGCCGAGCAGATCACGCGGCATATCTGCGTCGAAGGCTGGAGTGCGATCGGCCGTTGGGGCGGCACGCCCTTCGGCGATTTTCTGCGGCGTGTCGGCGCGGATACGACGGCGAAGTACGTCGGCTTCAAATGCGCGGACGACTACTACGAAAGCATCGACATGCCGACCGCATTGCATCCGCAAACGCTGCTGACGTTTTCCTACGACGGCGAGCGACTACCCGCGAAATACGGCTACCCGATGAAGCTGCGCATGCCGACCAAGCTCGGCTACAAGAATCCGAAGCACATCGTCGAGATATTCGTCACCAACACGTATCCCGGCGGCTATTGGGTCGACCAGGGCTACAACTGGTTCGGAGGCTCCTGACGCATGCGGGCGCACGCGCGCTTGCGGCAGCGGCTTCGGAAGCACGCCGGCGCGAGCCGGTTTCGATTCATCCACCACCAACGGAGTCATCCCATGAAGAAGATTGCAATCACCACGATCGCACTGCTGATGCTGGCAAGCGGTGGCGCCGCATTCGCGCAGGCGAGCGGCGCGATGTCAAACGATGCGATGTCGAAAGACACGATGTCGAAAGATTCGATGTCCAAAGACAGCATGTCGAAGGACGGCATGAAAAAGGACGCGATGAAACACGACTCGATGAAAAAGGGCGGCGGCGCGATGGGCATGAAGCACGAGGCGTCGGGCGCGATGGGCAACTGAGTCCGCGCGCGGGGTGCTTAGCGATCCTGCCGATGCGGGGAGCATCGGACGGATTCGACGCTGAATGCAAGCCGGGGATGCGTCCCCGGCTTTTCTGTTGCAGGAAACCAAAAAGTTACGATTCTGTCGCGCGGCGCACTCGGCGCTTACTGCATAATGCGTTGCGCGCCGCGGCTTTCGCCCGCGGCGTCGCCGCGCATCGCGGCCGCGTTGCGTCGTGTCGTTTTGACCGATTCCGCCGTCACAGCCGTTTCTGGCGCTTCCTGCGCCGCCCATCGTCTTACTGTTCCACCGACATGTCCGCCAGCCTCACCCGTCAGACCGCATCGCCGATGCGGTGCCCGCCATCCCGCCCGAAAGGCATCGACGCAGGCGCGGCGCCTCGCGGGCATCGAGCGCAGCGCGCGGGTCGAGTGGCGACGGCGGGCTGAACGCATGTCGCTGCAACCCTCAGTTTTTTCTCCCCGTGGCTGGCCGCTGTGGCTGCCGCAGACGCGCAAAGGGAAGGTCGCGCTCGCGCTTGCCGTCGTTTATCTGGTGTGGGGCTCGACCTATCTCGCCGTGCACGTCGCGCTCGGCTCGTTCCCGCCGCTGCTGATGTCGGGCTTGCGCAACCTGTTCGCCGGCATTGGTCTGTTCGTGTTCGCCGCGCGCCGCAAGCCGGTCTGGCCGAGCCTCGCCGAAATTCGCAACGCGGGCCTCGTCGGCACGATGCTGGTGGGTCTGTCGAGCGGCATGCTCGCGTACGGCATGCGCACGGTCGGCACCGGCACCGCGGCCGTGATGGTCGCGACCGTGCCGCTGTTCGCGACCGTGATCGCGGCCGTCGCCGGACGCAAGATCGGCCGCGGCGAATGGTTCGCGGTCGGGCTCGGGTTCGCCGGCATCGTGATTCTGAGTCACGGCGACAGCACGCCGGGCTCGGTGGGCGGCAGCCTCGCGATTCTGTGCGGCGCGTTGTTCTGGGCCGGCGGCGCGCATCTGGCCGGCGTGTTGAAGCTGCCGTCGGACCTGTTTTTGTCGACTTCGCTGCAGATCGGCCTGGGCGGCGCGATCTCGACACTGGTCGCGTGGGCGGCGGGCGAGCAGATGCTCGAGCTGCATTTTCTGCCGCTCGTCGCGTTCCTGTATCTGATGCTGATCGGCACCATGGCCGCGTTCGTCGCGTACGGTTATCTGATTCGCCACACGAGCCCGATCATCGCGAGCAGTTGCATGTACGTGAATCCGATCGTCGCGGTTGCATTGGGTGCGCTGCTGCTCGGGGAGCCGGTCACGCGCTCGACGGTGATCGCGACGATCGTGATCCTGAGCAGCGTCGGCTTGTCGTTCTGGTTCGATTACCAGAAGGGCAGCGCCTGAGCGCGGCGCGGTTCTCGTCGAACCGCGCGACCGTTGTCAAAGCGCCGCCGCCAGCTCAGCGCCCTCGCGGATCGCTCGCTTCGCATCGAGCTCGGTCGCGAGCTTCGCGCCGCCGATCACATGAAAGCGCGGGCCGCCGCTGCCGTGCTTGCCATCGACAGTCGGCGGCAACAGCTCGCGCAACGACTCCTGCCCTGCGCACACGACGATCGTATCGACGTCGAGCCATTCGTCGGCACCGTCTCGCGCGATCCTCAGACCGCGCGCGCTGATCTCCCGATACTCGACGCCGCCTAGCATCTGCACGCCGTTCCTCGCGAGCGCCGCCCGATGCACCCAGCCCGACGTCTTGCCGAGCCCCGCGCCGAGCTTGCCGGCCTTGCGCTGCAATAGCCAGATCTGCCGCGCCGGTTGCGCGGGAGCGGGCCGCTTCAGGCCGCCGCGCTCGCGCACCGCGAGGTCGACGCCCCATTCATCGAGCCACGTATCGCGCGGCACCGGCAGCGGCTCGCCCGCGCGATGCAGCAGAAACTCGCTGACGTCGAAGCCGATGCCGCCCGCGCCGATCACCGCGACGCGCGCGCCGACCGGCGCGCCGCGCAGCACGTCGACATACGACAGCACGTTGGCCCCGTCGATGCCGGCAATCGCCGGCCGCCGCGGCACGATGCCGGTCGCGACGATCACGTCGTCGTAGGCGCCCGCGGCGAGCAGCGCGGCATCGACGCGCGTACCCAGCCGCACGTCGACGCGATGGCGTTGCAACTGGCTGCGGAAGTAGCGGATCGTTTCGCTGAACTCTTCCTTGCCCGGCACGCGCATCGCGAGATTGAACTGGCCGCCGAGCGTGTCGCTGGCCTCGAACAGCGTCACGCGATGCCCGCGCGAGGCCGCCACGGTCGCGGCCGACAGCCCGGCCGGCCCGGCGCCGACCACTGCGACCGAGCGCGCCTGCTGTGCGCTTGCGAGCGGCCGGTAGACGAGCTCGGTTTCGCGTCCCGCGCGCGGATTGACGAGGCAGCTCGCGCGCTGATTCCTGAACGTGTGATCGAGGCAGGCCTGATTGCACGCGATGCAGGTGTTGATTTCGTGCGTGCGGTCCTCGGCTGTCTTCAGCACGAACTCGGGATCGGCGAGCAGCGGCCGCGCCATCGACACGAGATCCGCCGTGCCATCGGCGATCAGCGCTTCGGCGACCTCAGGCGTGTTGATACGGTTCGACGCGATCACCGGCACGTTGACCGCGGCCTTCAGACGCGCGGTCAGCGAGGTGAACGCCGCGCGCGGCACCGAGGTCACGATGGTCGGCACGCGCGCCTCGTGCCAGCCGATGCCGGTGTTGAAGAACGTCACGCCGGCCGCTTCGAGCGCCTGCGCGACCTGCACGGTTTCCTCCCACGTATTGCCGCCCTCGACCAGATCGATCAGCGACAGCCGGTACACGACGATGAAGCGCTCGCCGCATTCGGCACGCACCCGCTCGATGATCTCGCAGGCGAGCCGCATGCGATTCTCGATGCTGCCGCCGTATCGATCGGTGCGCCGGTTCGTGCGCGGGCACAGGAACTGGTTCAACAGATAGCCTTCGCTGCCCATGATCTCGACGCCGTCGTAGCCCGCGCGTTGCGCGAGCCGCGCGCAGCGCGCGTAGTCGCGCACGGTGCGCTCGATGCCGGCGAGCGTCAGCGCGCGCGGCTTGAACTTCGAGATCGGCGACTTCAACGCCGACGCCGACACCACGAACGGCTGATAGCCATAACGGCCCGCATGCAGGATCTGCAGCGCGATCTTGCCGCCCTCCGCATGCACGGCCTCGGTCACGAGCCGGTGATTGCGCAGATCGAATACCGAGTTGAGCGTGCCGCCGAACGGCAGCAGCCCAGCCCTCGCGATTCGGCGAAATCCCGCCCGTGATGATCAGGCCGACGCCGCCTTTCGCGCGCTCGCGGAAGTACGCGGCCAGTTGCGGGTAATGCCAGAAGCGGTCTTCCATGCCCGTGTGCATCGAGCCCATCACGACGCGGTTGGTCAGACGTGTGAAGCCCAGGTCGAGCTCGGCGAGTAAGTGTTGGTAAGACATGCAGGGACCGTGTAAGTGGAGGGCCGCACGAACGATACACCGCGCGCCAGACCAGACCGCCGAGGAAAAATTCTAATCGTCGCAATCCATTGATCCGCAAGACGTTAGTCGGTTGTCTCGCGCCAGCTATTAAGCGCACGGCACACCCATTGCTGATTTTGAGCGTCCATCGACACGGACGCGTCACCGACAAAACCGGCGCGCCGTGCGGCACGGACGGGAGGAGGGCGACCGCGAGGCTTCCCGCGGTCGCCCACGTATCAATGGGCGATGAGCGTCAAGCCCGACATCGAGAACAGGTGAACACAATGAAAATTATCCGAACCATGGTAGCGGTCGTTGCGACCGCGGCGGTACTGAGCGCGTGCGGCGGCGGTGGTGGCAGCGATGCAGGCAAGACGCTGGGCTTGACCAATCCCGAGATTCACTTCGTTCACGCGCTTCCGGGTGGCCCCGCGGTCGACTTCCTCGTCAATGGCAGCGCGCCTTCCGGACAGACCAACATCTCGTATAAAGGCGTGACCAACCTCACCAATATCGACACGGGCCCGACGACCGTCGCTTATGCGGCGACCGGCACGAAGAACGCGCTCGCGAGCGGCAGCTTCCCCGATGTCGCGAAGGGCCACGTGTACACGGTGCTAGCGTTGCCGGGTCTGTCGGCGCCCGATATCGGCCTGATCGACGATCCGTTCGACAAGGGCCTGCTGACCAATGACGCGCGCGTGCGCGGCTTTAATGCGTCGGCGAACGCGCCCGACCTCGACCTCTATCTCGTGCAGGCCACCGCCACCAGCATCGCCAACGTGTCGCCGACGATCGCCGGCGTGTCGTTCAAGAACGCGGTGCCGGCGAGCGGCCAGGATTCGATCTACGTGTCGGGTGGCCAGTACGTGCTGATCGCGACGGTGGCCGGCAGCAAGACGCCGATCTTCCAGTCGAACTCGTTCTCGCTGGCGAACAACGCCGACTGGCTGATCACCTCGGTGCCGATCGCGGGCGTGTTGAGCCAACTGGCGCTGGGGCAGATTCATCTGCTGGTCGTACAGAACGGCAATACGAGCACGCCGAGTGTGGAACTGTCGAATACGTTGACCGGGCAATGACGCGGGCCGCCGATTACCGGATGAGCCTCGCGCGGCGCGAGCATCGATGAACCGCTTACGCCAGCCGGACAATCAAGGACTCCGGATGGTCGGAAAATGGGGGGACGGCACGGCGATCCACGACAGTGGGTCGCCGTTCTGTTTGATGGCGCTCTGAAAACGCGTCGCGTTGCAAGCCAACATGCACAAAAAAAGCCCGCCGCGGCATCCCGCGACGGGCTCTCTAAAACCTGCTGCCATGTGCCGGTCTATTTTGCCTTTTCCGCCTCGTTCGTGATGGCGTGGCCGCCCTTCGAAATATCCTGGCCGGCGCCCGCCATCGTATTGCAACCCGTGACGAGCATGGCGGTTCCTGCGAGCACAAGCAAAGCGATCAGTCGAGTCATGAAACTTCTCCTTGTCGAGAATGCATCGGTTGATGTCGTCCGACCGGGGCCATGCCAGTCGATCAGGTTTCGATCCGGTTTCGAACCGGCCTGATTGCATGGTAAAAAAAGGGTGGGGGCCGCGCTGTCGGCCGTGCCGCGATTTTGTTGTAGGCGTGCTCCGGTGTTTGCGTCGGCGCACTCCTACAACGGCTTTGCGGTGCCGCGGCGAGCGCCCGTCAGACGGGACTTTGCGACGAAGTGGACGGCGTGGCCGGCGGCGCCAGCGGCTGATCCACCGACGGCGTCGCGGTGCTTGCGCTCGGCATCACGACGTCGATTTCGGTGCCGTTTTGCGCGCCACGGCGGATGTCGAAGCGTCCGCCATGCGCGGCCACGCGCTGGCGCATGCCGAGCAGGCCATGCGTATGCGTGCGTTTCAGATCGGCCGGCATGATGCCGACGCCGTTGTCCGCGATATGCAGCGCGACCTCGCCATCGCCGACCCGCAACGCGATGCCGACCTTCGAGGCTCGCGCGTATTTGGCGGCGTTCGTCAGCGACTCCTGCGCGACCCGAAAGAGCGCGATCTCGGTCTGCTCGTCGAGCTGGACATCGTCGGCGGGCAGGTGCAGCTCGAGCGTCCAGTTGTTGCGCTGCGCGGCTTCGTCGGCGAGCGTGCGCAGCGCGGTGACGAGCCCGAAATTGGCGAGCACGGTCGGCCGCATGTCCTCGATGATGCGCCGCTTCAGCGCGATACCCTGGTCAAGATTGACGAGCGCGCGCTGCAGCTTGTCGGCGATGTCCGGCTCGCTGTCCTTCAGCTTGCGGCGCGCCCATGCTACGTCCATCCGGCATGCGGTCAGGATCGCGCCGAGCTCGTCGTGCAGCTCACGCGCGAGCTGGGTCTTTTCGTTTTCGCTGACCGCCTGCAGATGCCAGCCGAGCGCTTCGAGCTGCCGCGTGCGCTCGCCCACCAGCTGGTCGAGTTCCTCCTGCTGCGTAATCAGCTGACGCTGTGCGCGCGCCTGCCGGTCGATCTGGATGCCGAGATTGCGAAACAGCAGAATGAACAGCACGATGTTCAGCGCCGACAGACCCGCCGCGCACAGCGTCGACAGCCGCTGATCGGCGCGGCTCGCGGCCAGCGCGTGCTGCGCGCGGCGGTCCTCGTTGTCGCGCAGCAGCGTGAGCGTGCTGTCGATCAACGACGCGTCCGCCGGATTGACGTCGCTCGCGGGCCCGCATGCGCCGAGTTCGAGCGGATGCGGCGCTGCGTGCTGCATCGCGGCGGCGCCGGCGCCGATGCGCGCGTCGATCAGCGCGAGAATCTGCGTAAAGCTTGCGAGCTCCGCGCTGTCCGCGCGGCCGCCGCGATAGAAGCGGTCCAACTGCCGGGTGGTGTCGCGAATGCGCGCGGCGCTCGCGCAGAACGCGTGGGCGGATGCGTCGTCCTTCGTCAGAAGAAACTGGTTCTGTTGCGCGCTGAGGCGCGACAGGTCGCTCGCGAGCGTGCTCAGTTGCACGGTGACGTCGCGCGCTTCGAGCGCGGTTTCGTACTCGGCGGTGATGCGCTGACGCGCGCTCTCCAGAATCACGAGGCCGCCCACCGTGATCACGATCGCGACCGTCATCGCGATCGCCCAGCTGCGCCTGCGCATCCAGTCGGCGAGCCGCGCGGTGGCGCGCGCGCCAGACTGTTCCGGTGGGTTCTGCAGATTCGACACTTGCTGCTCCAGAAAGAGGGCGTCGACTCAGGCGTCGACTCCCGCGTCGCGCGAAGCCGCGCGTAACGTCGTCGTAATCCAATGTAAGCGGATTCTCACACGAAAAACGGCGAGCGTCGGAATGCGCGCGGCGCCGCGCATCGATAGCATGGACCCGATCGTTCATTCAATATTTCCGGAGAAAACCATCATGTTGAAGTGGGCGCTGTTCTTCGCGATCGTCGCGGTGATCGCGGGTCTTCTCGGCTTTACCGGCATTGCAGCCGGCGCAGCGGCGATCGCGAAGTTCCTGTTCTTCGTGTTTGTCGTGCTGTGCGTGGTGTTCCTCGTGCTCGGCTTCGTCGTGACCAAGAAAATGATCGATTAGCGCGGCCATCGCAGTCGGGCAAGCCGCGCCTTCATAGCAGGCGAGGGGTTTGCTGGTAGTCGATTGCAGGGGCCAACAAAAGGGAGAAATGCCATGCTTCACTATGCCATCGTCTTCTTCGTGATCGCGATCATCGCGGCGGTGTTCGGCTTTACCGGCATCGCGGCCGGCGCGGCCGAAATCGCGAAGATCCTGTTCTACATCTTCCTCGTCGTGTTCGTGGTCACGTTGCTGCTCGGCGTGTTTCGAACCTAGCCACGCGAGCCCGGATGAACGTAACACGAGATCGGCAGCGAAGTACGCAATACGTATACGTTGGTACAGGTAGTCAACAAGGCGCGGGAACGCGCGGCGTTTGAATCCTCGATCGAGGCGCCCGTGTTCGAAGCGCGCCGTCATTCCACCGTCGGCGCATCAGGTGCGATTCGTGCTGTTGCGCGATTCCCCCAATACCGGATAAAGGAGAAGTTCGATGATGAAGCAATCTGGCGACACGTTCGTGATGGACATCAAAAAGATCCGCGAGGACGCGCGCAAGCATATGTCCGATGGTCCGGTCACGCCGACCTACGGCGCGGATCGCGAAACGGTGCTCAAGCTGCTGAACGACGCGCTCGCCACCGAGCTCGTCTGCACGCTGCGTTACAAGCGCCACTACTTCATGGCGAAGGGCATCAACTCCGAAGCGGTCGCGACGGAGTTCGCCGAGCACGCGAGCGAGGAGCAGGAACACGCCGATCGCATCGCCGAGCGCATCGTGCAGCTTGGCGGCGAACCCGATTTCGCGCCGGACGGCATCAAGGCACGCGCGCATTCGGAATACAAGGAAGGCACCGATCTGACCGACATGATTCGCGAGAACCTGATCGCGGAGCGCATCGCGATCGACACGTACCGCGAGATCGTCCGCTATCTCGGCGAGAAGGACGTGACCACGCGCCGGCTGTTCGAGGAGATTCTCGCGGTCGAGGAAGAGCATGCCGACGATATGGCGGATCTGCTCGCGGGGCGTGAGTAGCGCGCCAGAATGACGGGGAAGCGACGAACACGAACTCCGGAATGCGGGCGGCTGCGATGCGAAGCCGCCCTCGCAGTCCACGTTCTGCCGTGGCCCCGGATCATTACAATGTCGGCTTAGGAGCGACTCCCTTTGCACGGACACCCAACCGATGATTCGAGTGCTGATAGCTGACGATCATGCGATCGTTCGAGGTGGTTTCAGACAGTTCGTCGCCGACGAGCCGGACATGTGCGTCGCCGCCGAGGCCGCCACCGGCGAGGAAGCGATCGGCCTCGTGCGCGAGCAGGCATTCGACGTGGTGCTGCTCGACATCGCGATGCCGGACAAGAACGGCATCGATACGTTGCGGGTGATCAAGCAGGTGCGTCCTGAGCAGGGGGTGCTGATCCTGTCGGGCTACCCCGAGAGCCAATACGCGATCAATCTGCTTCGCGCGGGCGCGAACGGCTATCTGAACAAGGACTGCGAGCCGGAGGAAATCGTGCGCGCAATCCGCTCGGTGGCGCGCGGGCATCGCTATCTGTCGGAGGCGGTCGCCGATACGCTTGCCGACAATCTCGACAAGCCCGCCGCCGGACGTCCGCATGAAGCGCTGTCGGAGCGCGAATTCCAGATCTTCTGCAAGCTCGCGGCAGGGCAATTGCCAACGCAGATCGCGGAAGAACTGCATCTGTCGGTCAAAACGGTGAGCACGTATCGCGCGCGGGTGCTCGAGAAGATGCGACTCGCGAACAACGCGGACCTCACGTATTACGCGATCAAGAACGGTCTGATCGAATGACGGACGATCGAGACATCCCGATGAACAGCGAATCGAACCCTGCTACCGATCCAGCCAGTCGCGCGCCGTTGCGCGTGCTGCTGATCGAGGATTCGCCGCTGATCCGCCGCAGCCTCGTCGAGGCGATCGATGCTTCGGGCCTGCTGCGCGTGGCCGCTTATGCCGATTCCGCCGATCAGGCGATCGCGTTGCTCGGCGATGAAGCATTCGATGCGGTGATCGTCGACTTGCAGCTGAAGCAGGGCTCCGGCGTGCCGGTGCTCGCGTATCTGCAACGCGAGGGGCTGATCGATTCGATGTTCGCGGCGGTGCTGACCAATCATGCATTGCCCGCGTATCGAGCGCGCTGCGAGCAGTACGGCGTGCAGCACTTTTACGACAAATCGTTCGAGTTCGATCGCGTGCTCGATGCGCTGCATGAGTATGCGCTGGGGCGGGGTGGCGACGTTTGAACGCTCGCAGCAAGGGCTGAAAACGCGCGGCGTCCGCGTGATGCCTGCACAAATAAGGTGGAATCGGGCGTTCAATGCCCCGTCCGCGCCGGCAAGCGCAAATGATTCCACGCGCCGAGCCCGGCAAACCCGATCCCCGCGATAGTGACGCCGATCCACCCGAACGTCGGCCACACGATCGCGCCGACACCCGAGCCCAGCGCCCCGCCGATGAAATACGCGACCATGTACACGGTATTCACGCGGCTGCGCGCATCGGGCTTTAACGCGTAGATGCGCGACTGATTGGAAATCTGCGCGGCCTGCACGCCGATGTCGAGAATGATCACGCCGACCACGAGTCCCGCGATGCTCTTCGCCGATGCGCCGAAGATCACGAACGCGATCACGACCAGCACGAGCGACACGGTGATGATCGCGCGTGGGCCGCGCCGGTCGGCGAACTTGCCCGCGAGCGGCGCGGCCAGCGCGCCAGCCGCGCCGACGATACCGAACAGCCCCGCCGCCTGCGGCCCGAGATGAAACGGCGCACCCGCCAGCAACAGCGCGAGCACCGACCAGAAAAGGCTG
>NZ_JBFPKG010000075.1:0-23692 GCF_040948665.1 Paraburkholderia sp. BR14320 | reverse complement strand
AGCGGGCACGGCAGTTCGGAGAGGCGTTCACGGCTTGATTGGCTTATGCTGCCATTGAATAAGGAGAATCGACTTCATAACCGTAGGGCTTATGATAGCAATTCGACCGAATCTTGGCCGTACCCCTTGTACGGCGGCAGGCATGATCTTCTTCCGATGCTGAAAAGCGATTCGGCAGCCGGTCGGCCCTATGTCACCTTCACGACCGACGAAACACTGCCTGAGTCGTACATACCAAACGCGTCGAGTACGCCTACGCATATCATCGGTGTACGCACTCAGGTGAACAAGCTTGGCACCTATTCGTTCTGGGCACCGGAGTCGACGACCATCTCGGGCCGAAGCCAACTCGAGTACTACGACTATGCGACGACGGCAGGACAACTGGAACTCGATAACCGTTACCGCGCTCCAGCGGCCCGAGTGCTCTATCAACTGCTGCTGACGGACATTTTGCCTAACGAGTTGAGGGCGCCGCTGCCCGGGGGCTTGGTGGCTGCCCAGACGCTCGCTGAGGCGAGATATGTGAGCTACGTCAGGTTGATCAATGCCGGGGGCGTGAGCGAACCGCAATTGCCACTGTCGATCGGCGATATCTGAAGTCGGGGCGAGGCTGGTCACCGTAGGATCGGCGGCGGCCAGTCGCGCGTCGCTGACACCCCCACTGAAACGCTCACTGCTTCTGCAGCTTCGTCACGGTGAGTGCGCCGTCGCCAGCAAACGCTCACTTGACGTCCCCAGGTATTGAAGGTCTTCCGGTAGCAAGGGCGGCCGTACGAATATGAAATAGATGCCCATGGTGATTGTGGCAGCGCCGACGGCCGCGAGTAGCCACGCGCAAAGAGCCCGATGCGATGTCCGGCGCTTTGCGTTCACGGTATGTAACCCTGGGAGCAGGAAACGTTCGAACAGAGCGGCGCAAGGGTCGCGCGTTACGTCCGGGCGGTCCGTAACCGCAGCGCGTTACCGATGACAGAGACCGAACTCAACGCCATCGCGGCACTGGCGATAATTGGACTGAGCACAATACCAAGCCACGGATAAAGCACACCGGCTGCCACTGGAATCCCCACCGCGTTGTACGCGAACGCGAAGAAGAGGTTCTGGCGAATGTTCCTCATCGTTGCGACGCTCAATGCGCGCGCTCGCGCGATGCCACGCAGGTCTCCCTTGACGAGAACGACCCGGGCGCTGTTCATGGCGACATCTGTTCCGGTTCCCATTGCGATTCCAACATTCGCCTGAGCAAGCGCGGGCGCGTCGTTCACGCCGTCACCGGCCATGGCGACGACGTGCCCCTGGGCCTGAAGCTCCCGCACATGCTTGTACTTGTCTTCAGGCAGCACGCCGGCCTTGACGCCATCAAGCGCGAGCGCCCTTGCCACGGCGTTTGCGGTGACGGGATTGTCGCCGGTGAGCATGACAATCCGCACGCCGGACGCTTTTAACAGCCGCACCGCGTCCGGTGTCGTGCCTTTCACGGGGTCTGCTACCCCGATGTAGCCGGCAAGTTCGCCGTCTATCGCGACATACATGACCGTTTGCCCGGCCTCGCGCAGCTTGTCGGTATCTTCTTCGACCGACGAGCAGCTGATTTTCATCGCTTCCATCAGGCGCGCATTGCCCAGCGATACCGTGTGCCCTTCGATTTTTCCGGTCACGCCTTTGCCGGGTACCGAGTCGAAAGCCTCTACGCGATTCGTCCCTGCTCCAGCTTCTTTCGCGTGCATGATGATGGCCTGAGCGAGGGGGTGTTCGCTCGCACCTTCGAGACTTGCGGCGTAACCAAGCACTTTGGATTCGGACTGGCTATTCAGCGCAACAACCGTCTGTACGCGCGGCTTGCCTTCCGTGAGAGTTCCGGTCTTGTCGACTACGACGGTGTCAACCTTCTCCATCAACTCGAGGGCTTCAGCGTCCTTGATGAGCACGCCTTCGCGAGCGCCACGTCCAACCCCAACTATGATGGAAACCGGGGTGGCCAAGCCGAGCGCGCACGGACATGCGATGATAAGCACACTGATGGCGACGACCAGCGCGTTTGCCAGCGCGGGCGCGGGACCGACCAACGACCAGGCAGCAAAGGAAACTGCGGCGAGGCCAATGACCGCGAGCACGAACCAGCCAGAGACCTGGTCAGCAAGCTTCTGGATAGGTGCACGCGAGCGTCCAGCCTGCGCCACCATCTGCACGATTCGCGCGAGCAGCGTGTCGGAGCCAACCTTCTCTGCGCGCATCAGGAACGTTCCCGTCTGGTTGACGGTTGCGCCGGTCACCTTGCTACCCTTGACCTTCTCGGCTGGAATCGGTTCGCCAGTAATCATTGACTCATCGACGCTTGACCGCCCATCAACGACCACCCCGTCAACCGGTATCTTCGAACCCGGCTTCACACGCAGGGTGTCGCCGACGATGACTTCTTCGAGCTGCACAATCTCTTCCGTGCCGTCGGGCCGGACGCGGACGGCCGTATGCGGCGCAAGCTGCAGCAGGTCGCGGATGGCGCTCGACGTCCGCGAGCGAGCACGAAGCTCAAGTACCTGCCCAAGCAGCACAAGGGTCACGATTACTGCGGCAGCTTCAAAATACAGCGGCAGTTCGTTTCCTCGCCTGAACGCCTGCGGTAACACGTCGGGGAAGAACAGTGCAAATACGCTGAATGCATAGGCGGCAGCTACGCCCAGTCCGATGAGGCTGAACATGTTGAGCTGCCATGTCGTGAACGACTTCAAGCCGCGTTGCAGAAATGGCCAACCGCCCCACAACAACACGGGGGTGGCAAGCAACGCCTGGACGCACTGAGCCCATGACGCCTGCATCCAGTGCGGCAACGGCCACGCGCTGAAAAGGCGGTCGAGTCCTGCGTCGATATCGAAGGGCAATGCCATTCTGCCCATCGTCATGAGAAGCAACGGAATCGACAGCACGAGACTGACCCAGAATCGTCGCGTCATCGATTCCAGTTCGACGTTTCGTTCTTCCGCCGCCGCAGGGGTGACCGGCTCCAGGGCCATGCCGCAGATGGGACATGTCCCCGGGGCCGAGGCACGAATTTGCGGATGCATTGGGCATGTGTAGATGACACCGGAAGCCGGCTTGGGGACGGGACTGTTCTTCTTCTCCGTCGGATGGAGGTAACTATCCGGTTCCGCCTGAAATGCCTCCTGGCACTTGATGCTGCAGAAATAATATGTCTGGTCGCGGTGGGTGAGGTGATTTACCGAATCCGTCGTGACCTTCATCCCGCATACCGGGTCAATTGCTTCGATTGTGCGTTCCTTGCCGACAGCAAGTTCATCGTGTCCATCGACGGGTTCAACAGCATCGTGGACGTGGGTATGCGAGCCAGACATCGTGAACGCTCCCGGAAATCTTCAATGCACCTGCACAGCATCATTTCCCGTTAGTTTGGGAATGAAGCGCGGCGTACGCGCGGCATAGTCTCTCCACACCTGGCCGAACTGCTCTTCGGCTTCGTGCTCCTCCTGCATCGCGAGCTTCACATACATGAATACCAGTACCGGGAACATCACGAGCGTCACCAGCGTCGGCCACTGCAGGAGAAACCCAAACATGATGACGATAAAGGCGAAGTACTGCGGATGTCGAATCTTGGCGTATGGTCCGGTAGTCGCAAGTTTCCCGGAGCGTTGCGCCTCGTATAGGACGTGCCAGGCCTTCGCCAACAGATAAAAGCCGCCGAAGACGACGACAAGGCTTAGCAGATGCGGAAGGCCGAAATGCGGATTGCCGTGCCGGCCCGTCATCATCCACCAGAGGTGCCCCGAATCGTGCGCGAACAGGTCGATTTGCGGAAACCGGGATTGGAACCACCCGGAGAACAGGTAAATGGTGAGCGGAAAGCCATACATTTCCGCGAAGAGCGCGATGATAAAAGCCGAGAAACCCCCGAACGTGCGCCAGTCCCGTTTCGTTGCAGGCTTGAAAAAGCTGAAGGCGAAAATGATAAAGACGAGCGAGTTGATGAGCACAAGGCCCCAAAGACCATAGCCGTTATCCATGCTGCTCATGGTTGCCTCCTGACGCAGACGTTTCTTCGGTTCTAGTCGAACCGGCGTGCCTGTGTCCGTGACCGTGATGCATGAACAGATGCATCAGCGGACAGGCAAGAAGTAAGAGGTACGGTAGCACGCCGAGGAAATGCGCCCGATGTTCAGAGAGCAGCAGGAACAGGGAGATAGCCGCGAACACCAACAACGCAATGGCAGAGCGCGACTTCAGGAAGGGGCGCGAAGTACGTGGGGCGTCATTCATCGTCATCTCCATGAAGAGGCGGACGTCACTTGGCCGGCGCTTGGCCTGGTGCAGACTGACGGTCCATCATGGCCTGCATCATCATCTGCATCATGTCCATTCGCTTCATCATCATCTCGTGAGTTTTGCCGGACATCATCGGCATGTCTTCCGAATCCTCTTTCATCATGTCCATCATCTGCATGCCGCTTTGCATGGACTTCATCTGTTCGTCCATCAGTGCTGTGCGTTGCTCTGACGTCTTCGCTTCCATCATCTTTTCGTGCATCGCCTGCATCTGCTTCATCTGTTGGTCTATATCATGAAGCTTCCTGCTGGACTTAGAGACGGGCTTCGTGGCCGCTGGGTGGTGGGCCTGGTGTTCCACGTCGCTCGCATTGCTTTCTGCAGCGACGGCGTTGCTCACACCGCAGGCGACAGCAATCGCGGTGAGAAGGGCCAGTCTTTTAAAGAAACGCATGTTGGTCTCCGTAAGCGCGATTTGGCAGGGTCTGTTCCACAGTCTCACTTAACTGTACCTCTTGCAATGAAGCCTTCTTTGACATAGCTCAACCGTGCGATTGAAGGGACCATTGCTTTTCAATTGGCGCAGAGTTTCGCTCGCCGCAGCGTTCACCCTTTTGGCATTCCGGGCTGACTCGCTTGACCTGCGTCGATCGACTAGCTATGGCGCTCTGTAGGCTGGAATAGGTGACTTGTGTCGTCCGGCATCGCCGAACGCCGACGAGCACATACAAGGGCGAGATGATTCCGCATGCGCTAAGTACTGATACCCGCCGTCGGGGCACGGGGGGCCGGTGACAATGCTTGGAAATGTCATCCTTGTTGTGATGGCGCTGCTGCTGGCCGGGTGCGGGTACAACGCCATCCAGACCCAGGACGAGGAGGTCAAGGTTGGTCCAAAGTACTGAATCAGTATCAACACCGTGCCGACCTCGTGCCGAACCTCGTCAATACAGTTAAGGGGTACGCGAACCAGGAAAAGAGGTGCTCACGCGTGTGACCGAAGTCGCGCGCGGGTGGGTTCGATTCAGGCGACCTTGAGACTTCTGACCCCAAGCCTTCCAGGTTCAAGGCGGCCCAGGGGCGGCTAAGCGACCGCTAGAGTTTCGCCGCAGAGCAGTGCCATCGACTACGGCAACGGATATCAGCCTTGGGTCGAGCCGGAACATCACCTCTTCCGATTGCTGTCGAAAAGCCTGCGTCACATTCCAAGCGCCTGTCGACGTTCAACTGCCGAGGTGAGGAAGGTCAATGCCGCCACGGGTATGGTCACCTTGAAACACGGCGCGCTTGAAAACGTTGGCATGCCGCCGATGACCATGGCGTTCAAGGCAAAGGATGCGGCTATGGTCAAACAGGTTCACGAAGGCGGCAAGGTCAAGGTGCGAGTTGAGAACATCAACGGCACGCTGACTATCGTGAAAATGGAAAAATAGCCTTGATGCGACGGCGACAGGGTAGCCGCAGGCTGGCCGTTAACGGTTGGCCTGCGGGCCGGATCGCATGGAGGGAGCGAGAGATGCGGGACGTATCAATCAACGTTGGGCAATGGGGTTGCCGTGCGAACGACGCGCTCAGGCGGTTGTTGTACGCCGCAATTGTCCTGTTCGTTGCGCTGACGTCTCTGGCTGCAGAGGCGGTAAGCGAAACCGACCTGCTGCCACCGGACCAGGCATTTCCGCTGGCGGTCAAGCTCAGTGCGCCCCAGCAGGTCACCCTCGATTTCAGCACGCACGCTGGCTACTACCTTTATCGGGACCGATTCGACTTCGCGGTGGACGGCGCGTCGATAAAGCCGGACCAGATGCCGCCAGTGGAAGTTAAAAACGACCCGATGTTCGGCATGGTTACGGTCTACCGCCGGCCGGTGCAAATCCAGCTTGCGTTGCCTCGTCCAGTCTCGACGAACGTGGTTCTATCCGTCACTTCCCGCTGAGGCTGGTCCTGGGGAGCGCCGCTTTCGGTATCGGCTGGGGTCTGGCCGGTCTTTGCCCGGGACCTGTGCTGGTGGCCTTGGGCGCGGGCTATCCAAAGGCCGTCGGTTTTGTAGCTGCCATGGTTGCGGGCATGGTCGTCTACGAACTCTTCGAGCGCGCGAAGTCGACCATGCAGCAAGCGTAAAGAAGTGCGACCGTGCGAGCTTACGTTGTCCCGGGAAGTGGACTGGAAACAAGGACCGCAGCGGCTACCAGCGCGCCTGCCAGGACAACCGACTCGACATGCAGGACAACGGCGAACCGCTTCAACGGCTTTGGTGTGAATTCGGTTCGCGTGTCCTTCAGAGATGAGAGTAGCCCGGGCATTTCGAAGAACCGGTTGTGCCCCCCAAGCGCGGCGGCAGTGACTACGAGAGCAAGCTTAACCAGCAGGACTTGTCCGTATGTGGACGCCCACAGGTGCTCAAGTGCATTGACTCCGCGCCAGCCGCTGTACGCACCAGTGATAATCAGGATGCCCAGCGCGAACGTCGCGGCGTCAGAAAGCGACTGAACGAATATCGCCGCTTTCGCACGCTCGGCGGTGGGCGCGATAAGTATGCGGGGCACCACGATGTACGTTGTAACAAGAACGAGGCCCACCCACACGCTGATGGCAAGCAGATGCACCCAGTCCACCCACACCGGCAAACTGAAAACGCCAGCATCCACAGGGTGTCCGCCGTGACTGCGCGCCAGTGCAACGCCGGCGATGGCCAGCCAGATAGCGGGCTTGAAATGAATCGGGCGTCGACGTTGTGCGAACGACAGAATCACCACCACGAGCATCAACCCTGCGCCTGCCAGCCAGGCATGGCCAAAGTCGGTTTCCACCAGCATTGAACGGATAGCGGGACCTGCCTCGCCGAGCGTCGATTCGCTCATCAACGCGCAATGAATCCAGAATGCGAACGCACTGGACATCAGCGTGGCAAAGGAAGTGATGCGCACGGTGACAAGCAGGCGTCCGCTGACGCTGCTCTGCCATCGCGAAGTGCTACGGGACAGCCAGCTGTCACTCAGCAGGGCACCGACAAGAACAGCTAAGCCGATGTTCTGCAACGCTACGAACGCGAGCCGCGAAATGCCGAGGAAACCGTCGTTCATCACTTCACCGCAAATGTGTAGGTGCCTTTGGTCTTGTGGGCATCGTGCGTCATGACCGCCCATTGGACCGTGTACGAGCCGGAAGCCAGCTTCGGGACCGCAACGATGAGCACGCGTGGGTTCGAAGAATCGACCTTGGCCTTGTCCTTTGTCGCAGACGCCCCCGATGCATCGACCACCTTGATTGTGCTGAACGACGACTCGAGGTCTTCATTGAAAGTCAGACGCAGCAGTTCAGGCGACGTATCGACCGCGCTGCCGGCTGCTGGCATGGCACTCTCCAGCTTGCCGTGGGCAAACGTGAGAGTGGGTGTGAGCACGACGGCGGTGGTCGCTGCTGCACTGAGCAGCAGTTTGCGCAGATTGGAATTCACGATTGTTTCCTCCGAAAATCAAATCGGGGCGTAGCCTGTGCCGCGCCGCTGACGCCCCATTGAATTGCTCACTGCTTCTGCAGCTTCGTCACGGTGAGCGCGCCGTCGATTTCTTCGGCCACGAAGTCAATCTTGTCGCCCACTTTCACCTGTGAAAGCATGGCTGGGTCTTTGACCTTGAACACCATGGTCATGGCTTCCATATCCAGGTTTTTCAGCGGTCCGTGTTTGATGGTCAGTTTTCCGGCGGAGGTATCCACCTTCTTCACCTCGCCATGCGACATGGCGTTCGTCGCTTCCGCGACCTGTTGAGCGCCGCTTGCCATGTTCATGTTGCCGGCGTCACCTGCGGCAAACGCGATCGCCGAGACGGCGACGGCGCAGCCCAAAAAAATCGAAGCAATTGCCTTCTTCATCAAATTCTCTCCCACAGTTGGATTAACAAATATCGGCCGGACCCACGTCCGGCTCGCCACGAAATCAGCTATCCGGCAGTTCGCCCGTGTACTCGTACGCCACGGTTCCCTTCGGGTGCTTAAACCAGCCCGGGTCGCGATAGTCGTTCCGGCCGAGGCCCTCGCGCACCTTGACGACGCTGAACATGCCGCCCATTTCCAGCGCGCCGAACGGTCCTGTTCCCGTCATCATTGGCAACGTGTTGTCGGGTAGCGGCATTTCCATGTCCCCCATCGAGCCGCCTGCGCTGCCCATCGCCATGTAGTCCGGTACGAGCTTGTTGATGCGCGTCGCGAGGTCTTTCTGCGGTACGCCAATGAGATTCGGTACCTGGTGGCCCATCGCATTCATCGTGTGATGCGACTTGTGGCAGTGAAACGCCCAGTCGCCGGGGCGGTTCGCGGTGAACTCGATGGCGCGCATCTGACCGACTGCAACATCGGCGGTGACTTCCGGCCAGCGTGCGGAAGGCGGAATCCATCCACCATCGGTTCCTGCGACCTCGAAGCTATACCCATGAAGATGGATGGGGTGATTGGTCATCGTCAGGTTGCCGAAGCGGATGCGTACGCGGTCTCCTGCTCGTACCGGCAGCGGGTCGATGCCGGGAAAGACCCGTGCGTTCCACGTCCACATATTGAAGTCGGTCATTTCGTTGACACGTGGCGTGAAGCTGCCCGGGTCGATGTCGTAGGCGGACATCAGGAACACGAAGTCGCGGTCTACCGGCATGACACTTCGGTCCTTCGGGTGCACGATGAACGTGCCCATCATCCCCATCGCCATCTGCACCATCTCATCCGCGTGCGGGTGATACATGAACGTACCGTGCTTCTCAAGCTGGAACTCATAGACGAACGTCTTGCCCGGCGGAATGTGGGGCTGCGTCAGCCCGCCAACGCCATCCATCCCTGATGGCACCAGCATCCCGTGCCAGTGAACCGTGGTGTGTTCGGGCAGTTTGTTGGTTACGAAGATGCGGACCTTGTCGCCTTCAACCGCTTCGATGGTCGGGCCTGGTGCCTGGCCGTTGTATCCCCACAGATTCGCCTTCATGCCGGGTGCCATTTCACGGACCACTGGTTCGGCAATGAGGTGGAATTCCTTCCAGCCGTTCTTCATGCGCCACGGCAGCGTCCAGCCGTTCAGTGTCGCCACGGGTGTATAGGGGCGGCCATTGGACGGAACCAGCGGTGGCTGTGTTGCGGTCTTTTCCATCGTGGGTGCTTCTGGAAGTGACGCTGCGCCAGCCTTGCTGACCAACGCTGCGCCGAGCAGCGCTGCGCCCGAACCGCCGAGAAAACTTCGACGTGAAACCATCTTCATTCACCTTTTTGAATTCGTCGGCGACGCTGGTTGCTTGTTGGGGGCCAACAATGGCGACTCCTGCGCCGGGGCCGATGGCGTTTGTGCGGCAGGGGCATCTGTTGCGTCGCTATGCGGGGCGTCCGGTGCCCGCGTCATGGCGAGCGGCGGAAGACGGCCCCCAAGCGACTGCTGCAGGTCCGTTTCCGCGAGCCAGAAGTCTTTCAGCGCGTCGATGTACCCGTTGACGGCGGCGACCTGTTCGCGTGAGTCGGCAAGCAGCTCGAACACGCTGGCGAGCATGCCGTTGTAACGCAGCAGCATTTCGTCCGAGATGGTTTTGCGCACGGGCACCACCTCGTCGCGGTAGTGCTTCGCGACGTCATAGCTCGTCACGTAGGCGGAGTACGACTCGCGTACTTCGGAGCGCGCATCGATCGCCGTCTGGGCGAGGCGGTTTGCGGACTGCATATAGATGGCTTCTGCACGCGCGACCTTTGCGCTGCCCCAATCGAAGATTGGAATCTCAACGCTGATTTCGTAGCCGCGCTCATGTCCCTTGTCGGTCTCGAAATTGTTGAGATAGCCGACGTCGAGCGCATTGATAAACCGGGTTGCCTTGCTAAGCCCCAGCGAGCTGGCGACGCTTTGCGTGCGCTGCTTCGCCGCCTGAATGTCCAGGCGGTTCTGCATCGCAAAGCTCTCGAGGTCGTTGAGTTGCGGCCTGTCGTCTGGCAGGTCGGGCAGGCGCTCCGGCAACCTGAACTGGGTTCCTGAACCCCAAAGGCCCATCATGCGGGTCAGCTTCTCGCGAGCGACGACTGATTGCTGCTTCGCCTTTGCCACCTCCGCGACCGACTCCGCGTAGAAGGCCTGCTCGCGCGCATAGTCGAGCTTGCTGAAGTTGCCTGCCTGGCGCATCCGTAAGGCGAGTTCTGCCCCAGCTTCGGCGGAGTCCTTGACCTGAGCGGAGTAGAGGGCTGCCTGCTCCGCAGCCACAGCACTCACGTAGGCCTTTCGGGTGTCGGCGGCGACGGCGAGCATCGCGTTGGCAGTTTCGAGCCTGGTCTCTTCAAACCGTTGGCTCTCGATGTGTGTCGCTACCGGCAGCGCGAGTATCCCCAGGACGCCCATGGAAAAGGTCCGGCTGATGCCGAAGCCATCGCTCCAGTGTGTCCGGCTGAACGTAAAGCCCGGGTTGGGCAGGCGGCCCGCCTGAACAAGGTCGGCCTCGGAAATGCCGAGCTCGCCGTACGATGCCTGAAGTCCCCGGTTGTTCAGCAACGCGACCTGGACGGCATCATCCATCCCGAGCGGCTTCGACAGCAGTTCCTGTGTCCGCCTGAAGACCGCCTCACGGTCTTCGTCGGTTTTCACGTAGACGACCTCTTTGCCAAGGCGCTCCGACGCTGTCGACGATACGGTGTTAAAGCCACCGTCCTTCGAGAAGGTCGTGCAGCCGGCCATGAACAGCGTCGCGAGGGCGATAGAGGTCGCGCGGCGGTGCGCGAGTAGTCGCATCATTCCGACTCGCCCCCATGTTCGTGTTTCTTCGCGGCGGAAGCATCACCTGATTGCTGACCTTGTTTCATTCCAGCCGTGCGGTGACCGGGTGTAACTGCGCGGTTTAATGACTGCCAGCTCGGTGCTTCGCCGTCCCGGTACGACCGGTAGCCGTCAAAGGCGGAGTGCACGGTGACGGCCGGCACCGATACCGCCGCATCAGTCGGGTCGGAAAGAGCCGTCGCGTGCGCGAGCAACGGCAGTACTGCGCTTGCGCCGAATAGCGCCGCAGAAATTGTTCGCATGAATTGCTCTCGTCGTAAATCATCCGGCGTCCGTGAAAGACGCCAGAAGAGCTTGCTGGTCGCAGCGAATCGCCGCGAGTGCGAGGATTAGACGAGAATCAGGCGGGGAGGGCGTTCAATGCCGCCGGTCAGGAACGACGCGACACGCGCAGGCGGAGGCAGGGGGATGGGAAAATTAGACAGGTCAGCCGAAGCGGAAACCGCAGGCACGACCGGTATTGCTGCCCCGACACAGCAGGAGGCGCAGGTCAAACATCCGTGAGGATGATGTACGCCGCTGTGGTCGTGACCATGATGGCCATCAGCGTCGGATACCAGCGCATGTCCGTCGACTGAGTCGCCTCGATGGACATGGTGGGCGGTCGTGTCATCGCCGACCGCTTCAGAAGCAGCACAAATCATCGAGACGGCCGCAAACGACTGAACCGGAAGGCTCAGTGCCAACAGCACGACGAGAACAATTTTGCGCCAGTAGGACATAGCCGCGAAGTTTAGCACGGGCTTACGACCTGGTTAAGCGTGCGAAGGCGTCATTTCCTAACTGAAGGCTGGCCTTGGGCGGACTCAACGCTCTCGGCTAGGGACATTTCCGGTGTGGCCGTTGCGACTCTACTTGACATTCCCATCGTGGGAATGTTCATGCTGTAAAGGTAACTTATTACGTGGGGATGAAAATGGAATTCAAGGTTTCGGACATGTCGTGCGGTGGATGTGCAAGCGCAATCAGCAAGGCAATTGCACGGCTGGACCCGGCGGCAAAGGTTCAGATTGACGTCGCAGCCAAGACAGTGAAAGTGGAATCTGCGTTGAATCAGGGCCAGATTTTCCACGCAATCGAGCAGGCTAACTTCCATCCAGTGGTCATAGCGCCGTAAAGACCAGTGAGAGTCTCGGATGCGCCCCTTCTGTTAGCGCTGGGTCTGGTTGCGTCCGTTCCGTCGGCCGCCGCGGCTGAAAACGTCATCGTTCTCGATTCGGCGGACGCGAATGTCAGCTTGATAGACGAGGCCATTCTAAAGGTTGTCGATACCGTGGCCGTCGGAAACGAGCCGCACCATTTGACGGCGACGCCCGACAACCAATCGTTGATAGTGGCGAACGCGGTCGGGATTAGGCTCGTCTAGGCCCCTGCGGGCCTGTGGCTGATTCCCAGCGACAAATTTCTTCTAGCAGGCATGACGGGTGCTGACTACGTCGCTGTTATCGACCGGCGCGCCCGGTAAATTGTGAAGACCATCCACAGCACGTGCTCGTCACGAATCGCGTCGGCAGTACCATTAGCATCCTCGACGAGAACTCGCTCACAAACGTCGGCACCATCAAGGGCTTGCTGCCTGCGCCGGACGATATGGAACTGACACCTGACCGGCGATACCTGTGGGTTACGTTCCGCTTTAGCCGCTACGTCGGTGTCGTTGACATGAAGACGCTGAAGTTCATGAGCACCATCAAGGTCGGCATGTCACCTCACCGCACCTATTTTCAAAATCGCGCACCATTGTCATAGGAGCGCAATTCATGGAGTTCGTGATGCACATTCTCAGCGCACTGGGTCATGCCCTGTGGATGTCCTTCACCATGTTACGGCAGATTTTCTGGGGGCTCAGCCTCGGCTTCCTGTTTTCCGCCGTGATTGAGGTGACGGTCTCGAAGTCCGAGATGTCGAAGCTGCTTCCGGACGCCTCCTTGCGTTCGCTCACGCGTGCGAGCCTGTTCGGTGCAGCGTCGTCATCGTGCTCTTATGCGGCCGTCGCCATGGCGCGCTCCATGGTGCGTAAAGGAGCCGACTTTACCGCTGCCATGGCATTCCAGTTCGCTGCGACCAATTTAGTGCTTGAGCTGGGCGTGCTGATGTGGGTACTGATTGCCTGGCAGTTCGCCGCCGCCGAGTTCGTCGGTGGCACCGTCATGATTGGTGTGCTCGTCCTGCTGTTTCGATTCTTCCTGCGCGATTCCCTGCGAAAGCAGGCTATCGACCAGGCGAACAAAGGTGTCGCCGGCAGCATGGAAGGGCATGCTGCCATGTCGATGGGTGAACAGAAGGGGACCTGGAAAGAGCGGCTCTCATCGAAGGATGGCTGGAGGGCAATCAGTCATAGCTATGTGATGAACTGGACCATGCTATGGCGTGACATTGGCATCGGGCTACTTGTTGCCGGTGCCATAGCCGCCTGGGTGCCGGACAGTTTCTGGCAGAAGTCTTTTCTGGTAAGTCATCCGGCAGTCGCAATGATTTGGGGCGCTTTCATCGGCCCGCTCATCGCAGTTGCCTCGTTCACCTGTTCCGTCGGAAACGTACCGTTGGCAGCGGTTCTATGGAAAGGGGGCATCAGCTTTGGTGGCGTCGCCTCGTTCATATTCGGTGACCTCATCATCCTTCCCATCCTGAACATCTACCGGAAGTACTACGGCGGCAAAATGACCGTGTTCATGGCGGTCACCTTTTATATCGCCATGGTCGTGGCAGCGCTTATCGTGGAGGCGGTGTTCCAGTTGGCTGGCTTGATTCCGCGCGAACACCGGACAGCGATGGTCGATGCGACTATTTCCTTCAACTACACCACGATACTCAACATCGGTTTCGGTGTCGTGTTCATGGTATTGACGTTTGTGTTCTTCAGGACAGGTGGTCCCGAAATGATGCGGATGATGGAGCGCGGCGAACATGACCATCACGGGGCCGGACATCGAGCAGGTTCCCACGAACATCATCCGCCTGGGCATGGCCACGGCACTCACCAGCAACATTGAATTGCAAACGAGGTTGCATACCCAAGTACTCCAGAACCTTTCACACTTTAAGGATGCGTCGCGGGATGCTTACCACGAACGCGGGCAATTTTCGCAGAAGCTGCATCCAAATGGAGAGGATATGAACCGAAATCGGATAGCGGTCGCAGCCGAGCTACCTCGGTGCATACCGAATTAGGTCGGCGCTGTGTTGCATGAAGACGTATGTGCCCGCGGTGAGCAAGAGGGCGACCATTGCCGACACACCCAAGGCGAGCGTCTTGCTTCTGCCGCCGTCGCCAATATGGTGAAGTAAGGCCACCGAGGCGATACACGCGATACCAAAACTGATGCCAGCGAGGACGTCCGAGAACCAGTGGGCTCCGAGGTAGAGGCGCGAAAATGAGATGAGCGCAATGAGAAGGCCCGCTGCTATGGCAATACGCTGGCGCCATACGCCGCGATAGGTACGTGCGACGAAGTAAGCAAGAAGACCGTAGGTGACGACGCTCAGTGTCGCGTGGTTACTAGGGAACGAGAAACTGTGCACACTCTCATATCAACGTCGGCCTCGGCCGCTGAATAACGAACTTCACCGTCTCGACGAAGACTTCAGCCAACCCGATTGCTGCTACCCAGTAAAGGCCACTTCGCAATTCGCGCTGCCAGACGAACCAGCCAAGCACGACGAACATCACAGGGACGGTGACCGCCGCATCGCCGAGTTCCGACGCAGCGACCATCACCGAATCGAGGGCGGGAAAGCGAAGGGGCAGCATGGCGACGTGAATAGCAACGTCCACGTCTACCAGCGGGTCATGACTGACGACATCCTCGAGCACGCCAAAGAAGAGCCACACGCCACCAATCACCAGTACCGTTGCAACAAGCAGGTTGCGGACGCCGATGCGCTGGTAAATCAGATGCCAGGTAATCCTCTGTCCGCCGGACATACCAAACTCGCTTCCGGGCGCAAATGTCGCGGCCGAAAGTTTATAGACGACCCGCGTGAGTGCAAAGCTGGCTACCAGCACCACGATAGCCGATGTGAGCGGCATCATCGGTGACGGCAGCGAGAGGTTGAAGAACGTTCGGAGCGGCCGCAATGCGACGACCAGGACGAAGCATGCAGTCATTGCGCCAATCGATAACGCGCGAAAAAGATTCACCGGCCTGGACAACAGGTATAGAGTCCACAATGCGACGCAGAACAATGCGATGGCGACCATTGTCCGCGCGCTTTCGAGGCCTCCATTTTCATATTGAAACACGGTGAAATAGGCTGCGAATGTGCCGATGGCGGCCACAAGACCTGCCGGAATGGCGAATCGCATCACTCGCCCAATGAAGCCGGGCTTGACGCGGTCGCCACCGGCCTCCATGGATAGCAGGAAGGCAGGTATCCCGATACTCAATGTGCCTACAAGAGTGAGGTGGCGCGGAAGGAAAGGGAACGGCAGGTCGGCAATACCCACTGCAATTGCGAGCAGCATCGCATAGACCGTTTTGGTCACGAAGAGGTTTGCCAGACGCTCAACGTTGACGATGATTCGCCGCCCCTCGCCGACAATAGCCGGTAGCGACGCAAGACGGTCATCGACCAGTACAAGTTGCGCGACCGTGCGGGCGGCCCCTGAACTACTCCCCATCGCGATACCAATGTCTGCCTGTTTCAGCGCAAGCACATCGTTGACTCCGTCACCTATCATGGCGACGGTATGACCGTTTGCCTGCAACGCGGCGACCATTGCTTTCTTGTGTTGAGGCATCGGGGCCGGCGCTCAGACTCGGGTGAGTCCTTCCGCGACTTCGATATGGATCGTTTTGCCTTTCGCCCGCACGAGGCGATCGCGCCGAAACCTTGATTGGCGAGGTCATCGCAAATATGCATCAGCGGCGCTTTAACCGAGACCAGGAATCGAGGTAGCCGGCGTTGGAATATTCCTGACGACAGGAGGTCGCTCTCTGAGCACGGAGGTGGAAGGGTGCTACAGGTCGGTTTCGTCGTCGAACAGCTTGTGACGGATCGCATAGCGAACCAGCCCGTTCTCGTTCGGCATCTGCATTTTTTCGAGGATGCGCGTCTTGTGTGTGCTGATCGTCTTGACGCTGACGCAAAGTTCGTTGGCGATCTCGCTGATGCTCTGGCCTTCGACGAGGCGCCGGAACACGTCAAATTCGCGATCGGACAACCGCTGGTGCGGCAGCGTGTCGACAGGCTCGTTCAGATTCTGCGCGAAGCGTTCGGCCATCGCGAGACTCACATACACGCCCCCTGACGCAGCTTTCGTCACCGCGCCGACCAGTTCCGCGCTCGCGCTTTCCTTGGTCAGATAGCCCGACGCACCCGCCTTGAACGCGCGCACCGCGTATTGCTGCTCAGCGTGCATCGTCAGTACCAGAATCCGCAGATCGGGTTTTTCCTCCTTGATCTGCTTGATCAGTTCGATGCCATTGCGCCCGGGCATCGACAGATCGAGCACGAGCACGTGCGCATGCGTCGTGCGGATCAGCGCGATCGTCGTGGCGCTGTCACACGCTTCACCGGCTACTTCAAAGCCGTTTGCCTGCTGGAGGATATGGCGCAGCCCCTCGCGCACGAGCGTGTGGTCGTCGGCTAGCAACACTTTGATCATGAGGCGATCTCTATCTGTTGCATCGATTGCAAGGGAAACATATCCACCGTTGCCTTCGACTGTCTACCGATTGGAGGACACGACTATTATCCGCCTCCCACAGCAAGCAGTACGCGCCATTTGTGCACGGCGTCGGTCCAAGCGTGCTCCCATCGCAGGGTGGGCAGTGTTATTCAGCGTCTCCTGAAGGACGTGGCCTCGCGCCACCGCCCCATGCCGTGAATAATCCGTAGTAAGCGGTTCGCGGGGACGGCGCGCGCATTGGCCCGGTGGCCCTTTATCCACACCTGCGCCGTCCCGCAGCGCTCATTTAGCTCGGGCGCCGCTCAATGCGCCATCAACACCGGCACCGTCATCGATTCGAGCATCGTCCGCGTGACGCCGCCCCACACCCGTTCACGCGCACGCGAATGGCCATACGCACCCATCACCAGCAGATCGGCGTGCAGGTCCGAGACCCGGTTGAGCAGCGTCGCGCCCGTGCCCGCGACGCGAAGGCGCGGCGTCGTCGAGAACGACGCGCGCACGCCGTGCGCCTCGAGCCATGCTGCGACGTCGATCGCGCTGGGTCCCGTTTCACGGTCATGCGTGGGCCCGACGACGTCGACGCTGACAAAGCGCGCGCGTTGAAGCAGCGGCATCGCGTCGGCGATCGCTCGTGAGGCTTCGCGGCTGCCGTCCCACGCGATCAACACGTTCTCGCCAAGCGTCGGCACCGCACCCGCGTGCGGGATCACGAGCGCGGGTCGCCCCGCGCCCAGCACGACCTCGCCGACGAAATGCCGATCGACGTAAGTCGCGGGATCGTGCGGGTCGGGTTGGCCGAGCACCAGCAGGTCGGCGTGGCGCGCATGAAGTGTGGTCACATCGACCGGCGAGCCCTCCGGCGTGCGCCATTCCGCTGTGCGGCCGGCGCGCTCGCCCGCGGCTAGAAATGCCTGCTGAGCCGTCTCACGGCGATCGGCCGACAGTGCGGCGAGCTGGGCGACGAAACCGTCGTCGGTGCCGAACAGCGGTTTCGCGAAGTCCTCGCACACGACATACAAACCGATCAGGTGTGCGTCCCAACGCTGCGCAAGATCGAGCGCGAGCGCGACGCGCGCGTCGCAGCGACGGCTGTCGTCGATATGAACGAGCAGGGTCTTGTAGCTCATGTCAGCTCCTTTTCGGCGGACGCGGTGACGGACTGATCGTCGGGTTCAACGACCGCACGGGCCGGAATCAACAGGACCGGGCAGCGGGCGCTGCGCAGCACGCGCTCGGCGACGCTGCCGAGCATGACGCGCCGAAAGCCGCGGCGGCCGTGCGTACCCATCACGATGGCATCGGCGTTCCATTCGAGCGCCGAGGCGATGATGCGCTTCGCGACGTCTTCGCCGGGGATCGAGGCTTCCACGGTGCGTGGCGTGCCCTTGACGCCGTGCGCTGCCAGCCGGCTCTTCGCGTCGGTCGCGATCCGCTGGCCTTCTTCGATGAAGGCGTCCTCGATCACGGACGGATCGAAACCCGGCGTGTCGTACGCCATGATGGGCATATCGATCACATACAGCGGCATCAATTCGGCACCGGACTCGGCGGCGAGGGTCAATGCGGCATCGAAGGCTCGAGAGACGGTATCGCTGCCGTCGAGCGCGACCAGTAGGCGGTGAAACATAATGGTCTCCTTAAGCGCGATCTTCAGTGCGACAACAGCACTGGCACGGTCATCGACTCGAGCATCGTGCGCGTTGCGCCTCCCAGTACGACTTCATGCAGCCGGGAGTGTGCGTACGCGCCCATCACGATCAGGTCGCAGCCGAGCTCCGACGCTTGCGACAGCAAAGCATCGCCGACCGGCGTGTCGTTTTCGATGGTCAGCTCTCGCACGTCGATCTTCACGCCGTGACGCGCGATGGTCAGCGCGATGTCCGCGCCGGGAATCCTATCGCGCGGCGGTTGATCGCTGGGCGAATGGACCGTCAGCAGCGACACCTTCGCGGCATGCGCGAGGAACGGCAGCGCGTCGTGGATCGCGCGGGTGGCTTCACGGCTGCCGTCCCACGCGATCAGCACGTGCCGGCCCGGCGGCGTGACGCGCCCGCTCGACGGCACCAGCAATACCGGCCGTCCCGTCGACAGCACGACGTGCTCGACGAACTGTTCGGCGACGAACGCCTCGGGGTCGACCGGATCAGTCTGTCCGAGCACGATCAGATCGGCGAGACGGGCGTACGGCGGCACAACGTCGTTCGCATAGCCGTCTGCGGTGATCCACTGACCTTCGACCTTTGCACGCGCGAGTTCGGCATGAAAGAGCCGCTCGAGCGAGCCAGCCCTTTCGTGGCGCTGGCGCTCGTGCTCCGCGTAGTACTCGGCAGTGCCAGCCATGACGAAGAACGCGTGGCGCGGTGGCACATAGGTCGAAAACAGACCGGTCAGCCCCGCGTGAAACCGGTGTGCAAGCTGCAATGCGATCTCGAGACGCGGATGCGCGCGAACGCTCGTATCGAGGTGAACGAGAATGCTTTTGTAGCTCATCGTCAAGGCTCCCTGACAGACCGCGTGGAAACGGGCGCAACCCGTGGTGACATTTAGTCTATGGTCCAGCCCGGCGCGACTGTTGACGCAGATCAAGCACGCGGATGCCGCACGCCAGTTGACGTGGGTCAATCGCTGCCGGCCGAGCTCAATTACTCTGACACCACCGCCCGCGAGTCGAATCTTGATCGAAGCGGCATCGCATCGCGAGCCGGCACGTTCGCAGCGCATGACGCTCAATTGGCGGATGAGGTGCCCAATGTCCGCTGTCGGAGAAAGCATATGTCCGAGCGTTGCAGGATTCTCATCGTCTATTACTCGCGAACCGGCACAACGCGGCGTGATGCCGAGCTGCTCGCGTCCGGGCTGGACGCCGACATCGAACCGATCCGCGAACCCGGCGGTCCCGAGCCGCGTAACGGTGCACGCGGTTTCGTCAGATCGTTGATGGATGCGCTGTGTCATCGACACGCCGAGGTCATGCCGGCGTTGCTCGACGTCGCAGCGTATGACCTCGTCGTCGTTGGCGCGCCCGTCTGGGCACGCGGCGCATGCGCGCCAGCTCGGGCGTGGTTGGAATTGCAGGGCCCGCAGGTTCGCCGGCTCGCGCTGTTTTGCTGCGAGGGCGCGTTCGGCGGCAAAGAGGCGCTGAAGCAGATGTCTGAGGCGGCGGGCAAGGTGCCGCTTGCGACCTGCGTGTTTACCGGCAGTGACCTGTATCGACGCAAAGACGGCGTCAAGCGCGACACGTTCGCGCAGAAGATCAGGTCGAGAATGGCGGCACGCCGCGAGATGGAGTGGCTGGTGTAGCGGGGTGTTCAGGCTCGCGGTCGAAAACGCTGCGACTCGACGCGCAGCGAGCCGCGCAACGCGTCGAAGTCGGTGCGCGGATGACGATGCACAGGCGTTCCGTCCGGAGCCGTGAGAGCGGGTGCTTGCGCGCGAGCAAGACCCTCCGTCAGTTCGAGTCGTTCGTTGTAGAGATCCAGCACGTCGGCAAAGGCCACAGCGACTTCGCGATCGGCAACCGGCACCATGTCGCCCCCGCATCCTGACATGCAGAGCAGCGTGAACAGAAACGAAACGGGTCTCAGTCGTCCTCGCCGGGTAGTGTGGATGTGGCCGGGGCGGTATTCATCGCAAGCGTAGACGCGTGGCAGTGGCACCGCTTGATCGCCGTCAATGGGATGTTTGATCAGGATCAGTCTTCATACGCGACGAGCCGCTATGTTTGGAGACACCCGGGAAGCGATCGTCACGGGACGCGACGCGATCGTCGATGTCGAGTTCGCTGCATACGAGCTGCGGTTGGCCGGGTTCAGACGCGACAAAGACTGGAAACCCGATGAACAGCAAACTCAGCGAGATCCATAAATGCATTGGTTCGGCGGCCACACCGACACCGGCGCGGTCATGAAGCGCGCCGCGTATCGGATCTGGGTGTCGATCCTATCTGTGGTGCTCGTTGCCGGATGCGCGAGCACCGCGCGCGAGGCGGCCTTCCGCCGCGAGGAAGTCGCGCTGTTCGAGGCGCGTCAACAAGCGTCTGTGCGTTGCGAACCGACGGTCGATTGCGAGTCGGCATGGGTACGCACGCGCGCGTTCGTCGCGACGCATTCGGCGAGCCGCATCGTCCGCGCTGACGATACGCTGATCGAAACCGCGTTGCCGCATTCGTTCGGCTTCGTGTATCTCGCGGCGCAGAAGGGACGGCTCGACGAAGATCACGCGCTAATTCAGCTGAAAGCGATGTGCCGCGGCATGTACCGCACCGACGGTAACGCGAGCGTGATGTATTGGACCTGTGCGAATGCGATCGTCGCGGTCGAGGACGAGTTTCGCGCGTTTATGAGCGAAGCGAAATGACGAGCTTCAGCGAGCTCGAATGCGTATCAGTGCACGGGATCACTCCGCCGAATCAGTCCGCAAAGCGCATGACCACACTACGTTGACCTGCATCAAATAGGTGGCCGGTCGTATGCGTATCTTGAGCTTGAGGTCGCAGCGGGTAAATGCTCTCCAGGACGGCAAAACCATGTTCCGCGATGCGCCCGACAAGAGCGACGGGGCGCAGCAAATGCGCGGAATAATCGATTACATGACCGATCCGAATGTCGGCACAGGAATAAACAGCGCGGATCCCCGGCTGGTCTGATATCGATCGAACCTCGGGATCGAAAGAACCTTTATGCGGGCCTTGCCATGTGTCTTTGTCGAGCCACAGAGCGAACGCGCCGCGCAACGTGAGCGACTGACGGGGTGATCGCCGCGATCGTATGTCGCTGGCCGGCTCGACGAGTCCTTATTGGCTAAGCACCCACTGCACTAAGGTGTGCGCGTCCTGTGCCGACAGCGGGCCACCGCGTTCGGCCGCGGGCGGCATCGGCGTATCGCCCCAGTGTGCCTTGCCGCCGAGCCGCAGCTTGTGCTCAAGCATCGGCTGCGCATCGGGCATGTTGCGATAGTGGTCGGCGATCTGCTGGAACGACGGCGCGAGAAATGGCGCATCGCGCGTGTGGCAGAACATGCAGTGCTGCTGATCGACGAGCGCGGTCGGCTCGGATTCGCCGTAGGCGGTGCCGGCCGTCAGCGCGGACGCCGCGCACACCAGCAGACAGTTTCGAATTCGCGCAATCACGGCAGTGCTCCCGCATAAGGAATAAGACCAGTGTATGGGCGGCGAAACTGCCCTTATTGACCTCGGTCAAATGATCTGCGGTGCAAGCCGGCGGGTTCCCGGTTCGCCCGTGCGCCGTGGCATTGGGTAAAGCTTTCGCCCGCCAGTCAGCCGCAAGTTTCGCGCGTGCGGGAGCGTATCCAGATGACGAGGGCCGCCGCGCATCTGATATGCGCGGCGGCCCGAGTGCAGCGGCGGATGAGCGTAATCAATCCGCAAAACGCGTCACCACCGCGGCGCTGAGCGATTCCATTTCGACGACCGGGGGTTTCGCGCCGATCGGCAGGACCGTGCGCCCCAGCGACTCGTTGATGATCTCCGCCGCGGACAGATAGAACGCGAGCAGCGCCGTCAGCAGGCCGCCATAGCCACCCGCGTGCCGAAGTGCCGCCGAGCCGAGCCATTCGCCGGCCGCAAGCAGAAAGAAGGTCGCCCACAGCGCGACGAACACGCACTGCAGCGCGCGCGACGAGCGGAACGTCGCGATCCACATGTAGAACGTGAAGACGCCCCACAACAGCAAATACCAGCCGACGAACGCGGCCGGCACCTGTTCGTGCAGGAACAGCGCAAACAGCGCGAACGACCACCAGAACGCGCCATAGCTCAGGAACGCGGTGGCGCCAAATGTGTTGCCGCGCGGAATCTCCATGAGTCCGGCGACGATCTGCATGCTGCCGCCGAACGCAAACGCAACGGCGAGCACGAGACCGAGCGAGCCGCCGCTGAACCAGCCGGCGTTGATCATGCTCAGGAGCCACGTGGTCAGCGCGAAGGCGGCAAGGCCGAGCGATGCGGGGTTGGGAGCGGTGGGTTTCATGGTGAAGTCTCCTGAATGGAACTGGGGGGCTTACTCGTTATGTCCGAACTGAAGCAGCACGGCGGGGTTTTCCACGGTGGACATGTCCTGCTCGACCGTTTCTCCCTTCGCGACCGAGCGCAGCAGACGCCGCACGACCTTGCCGGAGCGCGTCTTCGGCATGCTGTCGCCGAAGCGGATTTCCTTCGGCTTGGCGATCGGCCCGATTTCCTTGCCCACCCACGCACGCAACTGCTCCGCGACCTTTTTCGCTTCGGCGCCTTCCGGGCGCGGCCCCTTGAGCACGACGAATGCGACGATCGCTTCGCCGATCGTCTCGTCGGGCCGGCCGACGACCGCGGCCTCCGCCACCAGCGAATGCGCGGCGAGCGCCGATTCGATTTCCATCGTGCCCATGCGGTGGCCCGAAACGTTCAGCACATCGTCGATGCGGCCGGTGATCGTGAAATAGCCGGTCTGCGGATCGCGAATCGCCCCGTCGCCCGCCAGATAAAGTTTGCCGCCCAGGTCCGCGGGGTAGTAGCCACTGCGGAAGCGCTGCGGATTGCCCCAGATGGTGCGCAGCATCGACGGCCATGGCTCCTTGATGACCAGCAGGCCGCCCTGACCGTTCGGCAGGTCGCAGCCGGTTTCGTCGACGATCGCGGCCTCGATGCCGGGCAGCGGCAACGTGCACGATCCGGCGACGAGCGGTGTCGCGCCCGGCAGCGGCGTGATCATGTGACCGCCCGTTTCGGTTTGCCAGAAGGTGTCGAGCACCGGACAGCGTCCGCCGCCGACTTCGCGCGCAAACCACTCCCACGCGCTCGGATTGATCGGCTCGCCGACGGTGCCGAGCAAACGTAACGAGCCGAGGTCGAAGCGACGCGGATGCACGCTGCTGTTCGTCTCGGCGGCCTTGATCAGCGAGCGGATCGCGGTGGGCGCCGTATAGAAGATGCTGACCTTGTGCCGCGCGATCATCTCCCAGAACCGTCCCGCGTCGGGCCACGTCGGCACGCCCTCGAA
>NZ_JBFPKG010000074.1:0-24043 GCF_040948665.1 Paraburkholderia sp. BR14320 | reverse complement strand
GCGTGGACACGTTTCGCGCTCGCGCGTCTGTACCGCGATCTCGGCCTGCCGCAACTCGGCCGCAACGTGATGGACGAGGGTCTCGCGTTCGCGCCATCGGCCGAGATGCGCTATGCGAGCGCGCTTTACCGCAATTCGCTCGATGACCTGAGCGGCGCGCAAGCGGCGCTCGCGCTGATCCCGGAGCAGGAGCGCACCGATGGTATGCGGGCGCTCGATCGCAATCTGCAAACGCAACGAAAGCTTGCCGACGCGCGCGCCGCGTTCGCCCGCGACGATCGCGCAAGCGCGCTCCGCCTGCTCGACGACGCACGCGCTTTGGCCGGCGACGATCCGAATCTGCTCGCGTCGGTCGGCGCGCAGTGGATCGACGCGGGCGACGCCGGACGCGGCCTCGCGTTGCTGCGCGACTGGATCGATGCGCATCCGGGCGAGGCCGATGCGGACGTGCGGCTGCGTTACGGCGATCTGCTCGGCAGCGCGCGACGCGACACGGAGCTGTCCGCATGGCTACAACAGTTGCGCGACGATCCGCGGCTGAAGCTGGACGCCGCTCAACGCGCGCGCCTCGAGGATCAGGCGCTGCGTGCGGCCTTACGGCAAACCGACGAAGCGATCGATCACGGGGATTACGAAGCGGCCGAGCAGCGACTCGCGGCGGTGAGCTCCGTCGGTCGGCGCGACAAGCGCTACACGCTCGAACTCGCCGATCTGCAGCGCGTGCAGGGCCACTACGCGGCCGCGCGGGCGACGTTGGCGCCACTGCTCGCCGCACAGCCCAACGATGCGCAAGCACAGCTCGCGCTGGCCCGCGTGCTGGAGCAAAGCGGCCAGCGCGGCGCTGCGCTGCGCGTCGTGCACGACGTGCTCGACGGCGCCGCACCCGACGACGTCGACACGCGGCTCTCGGCCGCGCGCCGCCTCGCCGTGTTGAACGAAGCGCGCGACGCGCAGCAGATCACGACGGCACTGCGCGTCGCGTATCCGACGCGGCCGGACGTGACGGTGCAAAGCGGCCGCATCGCCGAAGATCTCGGGCAGTACGAGGATGCCGCTTCGCTGTACCGTTTGTCGCTCGCGCAGGAACGCTCGGCGGGCGTGCGCGCGGGACCCGATGGCACGCCCGCGCGAGCCGCGCTCGACGATCTCGAACAGCGCCGCAATCCGTCGATCGAGACCGGCTGGCTGCCCGCGTATAAGTCCGGCGACGCGGGCATCTCGCAGCTGCGCGCGTGGCAGGTGCCGGTGTACGTGCAAATCCCGTATCGCTACGACGGCCATTTCTTCGCGCACATCGATACCGTGCATCTGGATGCCGGCACGCTGGATGTCAGCGAAGGCAACGCGTTTACGCGCGATACCTTCGGCAGCTTCGGCGCGGCCGACAAGCTCGGCACGTCGCTCGGCCTGTCGCCGCAGCAACTCGCCGCGCTGGCCGCGGGCTTGCCGTATCTGCATCAGTCGGCCACCGGCGTCGCGCTCGGCGCGGGCTACACGTCCGACGCGTGGCGCTTCGACTTCGGCACGACGCCGCTCGGTTTCCCCGTGTCTTATCTGGTCGGCGGCGTGCGCTATCGGTTCGACGCGGGACCGGCGAGCTTTTCGGTCAGCGGCTCGCGCCGTCCGGAAACCGGTAGCCAGTTGTCGTATGCCGGTATGCACGATCCGGTGACCGGCACGGCGTGGGGCGGCGTGCGCCGCGATGGCATCGATCTGCATGCATCGTTCGATCTCGGCACAGCGAACCTGTTCGCCGATCTCGGCGCGGGTGAACTGACGGGGCGCAACGTCGCGAGCAATCAGGAATTCACGCTGCGCACAGGCTTCACGATGCCGGTCTATCGGCGCGCGAATTCACTGGTGAGCACCGGCCTCGTCGGCAATGCGTGGCACTACACGAACAACCTGCGCTTCTATTCGTTCGGGCAGGGCGGCTACTACAGTCCGCAGCGCTATCTTTCGCTCGGCGTGCCGCTCGAATGGCTGGGGCGGCATGGCGCGCTGAAGTGGGATCTGAGCGCGACCGTCGGCGTGTCGAATTCGTACGAGCGGGATTCGCCGTACTACCCGAACGGTCTGCCTGCCGGTCTCGGTGCGGCGCCGGGGCTCGAGAGTCTCGTCAATACGGGCAGCTTGACACGCGGCGTCGCGTTTTCGTACGGGCTCGCGGGCGTGGTCGAGTATCGCGCCGATCCGCATCTGGTGTTGGGCGCGCAGTTGAGCATCGATCGCTCGCACGACTACGCGCCGAGCGCCGCGCTCGTCTATCTGCGCTATACGTTCGATGCGCGCAGGCAGGACAACCGTCTTTCGCCGCAGCCGGTACGACTTTATTCGAGCTATTGAACGGCGATGCAACGAGACCTGGGACAGCAGACGTGAACACCGTTTCGAATCCAACCCAAACTCCCGCGCGCGCTTTCCTGCGACGCTGGCTGCGCAGGTTCGGCGGCACCGGCGCGCAGCGTCGCGCACAGCCGGTCGGCCGTCTCGCGATCGAGGCCTTGCCGGGCGAATGGGCGGCGCTCGAAGCGGGCAAGCTGTATGCGATCTATGCAGCGCTGCGCACGCCAGGCGTCGACACGCTGATCCGGGAAAGCGCGCGTACCGCGCTCACACGCGACGTGACGGTCGTGCTCGCGCGTGAACGCGCGGCCGTTGCCGAGCGTTTGCGCGAGTTGGGCTTCAGCGCCGACGCGCCGGCCGCGGGCTGGCCGCGCAATCTGAACGTGCTCGCGATGCCTGCCGTCATTGCTGCGCAAGAGTCGGAGCAGCCCGCCGACAGCGCCGCGACGCACGGCAAACTGTTCGGCGGGCTGCGCGCGCTGAAGCGCTTCGGTTTTCGTGCGGGCTCGCTGTATTTCATCGAAGGCGCCGAGCGCTGGTTCAACTGGCACGACGCCGCCGCGCTCGCGCGCGAAGGCCGCATGCTCGCGAACTGGTGCGCGGCACGGCGTATCACGCTGGTGCTGCTGCTCGGCGTCGATGCAAATGGCGACGACGATTCACTCGACATGCGCGGCGCGCCGGATGGCGTCGTCGATGCGTCACGCCGCAACGCGTTCCATGCGGCATGCGCGGGCGTCGCACGGATGGAGCGCACGCACGGCGAGCTGCTGTGGCATGCCGACTTCTGGCGCGCGGATCGCACGCTGGTGACGGGCGAAGTCCGCTCGCTGCGGTTTACCGAGAGTGGCCACCTCAGCGTCGCGCCCGATGCGCTGGCCAGCAGCGTCGCGCGCGGCGAACGCCTGCTCGCGCGCGACGAACAGCGTGTCGTCGTGAGCCGCGCGGTGGTGCGCGGTCACGAGGCGTGGCTGCCGCCGCATTGGGAAGTGTGCGCCGATCAGGCCGCGGTGCTGAGCGCGTGCGCCGATGCGCAGGCCGCGACCGTGGTGCTCGATTACGCGGGCGGCGCGCAGCGCGACGCGTTGTGCGCGACGGTTCATACGCTGCGCCGCCAGGCCGGGCGCGCGCTGAAGATCGTCGTCGTCGAGCGGGGCGAAGTGCTGCGCCATCAATACGAGCTGCTCGTGTTGACGCTCGGTGCGAACCTCGTGCTCGGCCGCGACCTGCCGTTCTCGCGCATGCAGTCGCTGCTGCAGTCGTTGCTGCAGTCGTTGCAGGGGCAACTCCACACGCGGCCGGTCGCCGCCGACTATCGCAGCGCATTGAGTGCCGCGTTGAGCGACGACGTGCGCGGCTATCTGCCGGCCGGAGCGTTCTGCGAGCGCGTGCGCCTCGTGCTCGCACGCAGCGCCGTGCTGCACCTGCCGCATGTGCTCGTGAAGCTGACACTGCTGCCGCAATGCGCGCACGTCGATGCGCTGAAGCACTGCGTGCCGCGCCGCGCGGGCGACGTGCTGACCGTCGACGCATCGCATCTGTACGTGTTCCTGTTCGCCTGCCGGCTTGCCGATGCGGACGCCGCGCTGGCGCGGATCATCGATGTGCCGGTCGAACAGCTCGCCGATTCGCTCGTGCATCTGGCGGAGCAGAGCATCGGCGCCGAACTCGACGCGCTGGACGCAGCCAACCGGCGCAATCGGATTGCCGATTACAGCGATATGTTCGCGGCGTCGATGCGTGATGGCGCGCCTTTGAGCTCGCCGCTCGCCGCAGCCGCAGGCGAAGCCGCTCACGTGGCCGCTGTGCAACTTGCGCAGGTGGAAGAGGCGTTGGTTCATGCGCGTGCCGAGTGCGAAGCCGACGCCGCGCCAACGTCTGCGCCAACCCGGCCGAGTGAATCAGCCGAAGCGAAGCCGCTCGCTACTGAGCGCCGCCGAACCCAATCCGTGCCAGCGCGCCGTCGCGCGGAACCCAGCGCGATGCCGGTGCGCGCGAGGAGCATCGAATGATCGAACTGGTTCTGCTGTGTTTCGTGGCCGGCATGGTCGTCGCGCTGCCGGTGTGGATCGTCTGGCAGCGCGTCGGCGCACGGCGCGGTCTCGCGGCCATGCGCGACTTCGATCCGCGCGACGCGGTGCCGTGCGAGATCGAGCCGGTCGCGCTGCGCGCGCGTCTGTTGCCCGCGCTCAACACGACCCCAGACGAGGTGACGCGATGAAAACGATCGCCATCGTCTCGACCGCGGGCGGCACCGGCCGCACCACCTTGACCGCCGTGCTCGCGGTATTGCTCGCGCGCCGCGGCCGCCAGGTCGTCGCGCTCGACTTCGATCCGCAGAACATGCTCGGCGCGCAGCTCGGCATCGACGGTCTCGCGGCGACCGGTCTGTCGCAGGCGCTGCTCGATGCGGACACCGCATGGCATGCCCACACGTGGCGCAACGCGGACGGCGTGCTGTTCGTGCCGTACGGCGCGGTGTCCACCGCGCAAAGCACGCAATGCGACGCACGCCTCGCCGCCGAGCCGCGCTGGCTCGCCCACGCGCTCGCCGAGCTCGATCTGCCGCGCGATGGCGTCGTGCTGATCGACACCGCGCGCTATCCGTCGCAGCAGGCCGAGCACGCGCTGCGTTGCGCGGACCTCGCGCTGTGCGTGACCCCGCCCGAACCGGCCGCGTGCGCGACGCTGGTCGCGCGGCTCGGAGCGCTGCGCGACGCGTGCGCGCAACTGCGCATCATCGTGAACCGGCTGAACCCCGCGCGCGACATGCAGCGCGACGTGCTGGCGATGCTCGGCGCGGCGCTCGGCGACAAGCTGCCGCTCGCGCAGCGCGTGCATCTCGATGTCGCGTTGCCCGAGTCGTTCGCGCGCGGCACATGGCTGTTCGACGACGCCCCGCATTCGCAGGCGTCGCACGATCTGCAGGGGCTCGCGAATTGGCTCGACGCGTGGCTCACCGACGCCACGGCGCCGCTCGATCGGCGGGACGGCGGGTCATGAGCGAACGGGAAACGCGTTCGTTGCGCACGCGTGCGCTCGACTGGGTCGCGCGCGGCCTTGGCGTGCCCGCCACGCGCACGCCGCTCGACTGGTTCGTGCGGCTGTTCTTCCAGCCGCCCGCGCCGGGCAAGCCCGATTACGCGCGCCGCTGGATGCGCGCGGCCGTGCTGCATGTCGCGCTGCAATGGGGCGTGCTCGAACCGCATCGACTGCGTGCATGGCTGTGGCGCGCGTTCGTGCGTGCGCCGCGTTCGTCATCGAGAAGCACGGCGGCGACTGTACGCGCGCTGGCCGCCTGGATCGACCGTTGGCTCGTGCCGCTCTGGCTGCTCGGGCGGCGCGGGCGCGAGCGCGTCGACGCGCTGCTGGCGAGCTTGCCGTGGCAGCGCTGGGGCACGCGGCTCGAAGACGCGACGCAGCGCGTCGGGCATATTCGCTGGCTGCTGCCGTTGATGGTTGTCGCGGGCATCGGTTTGTGGGCGGTGATCGGTACGTCGCCGCTACAGTCCGACGGTCAGTTCGAGTTCTTCGCCGTGCTCGTGATCATCGCGCTGATCGTGCGACGCTTTCCGGGCCGCATGCCGGTGCTGATCCTGACCACGCTCGCGATGCTGGCGATGGCGCGCTACGTGTGGTGGCGCGTCACCCAGACGCTGTCGTTCCAGACGCCGGGGGAGGCGATTCTCGGTTATCTGCTGTTGGGCGCGGAAGCATACACATGGGTGATTCTGCTGCTCGGTTTCGTGCAGACCGCCTGGCCGCTGAAGCGCGCGGTCGCGAAGCTGCCCGCCGACACATCGAGCTGGCCGAGCGTCGACATCTATATCCCCACCTACAACGAACCCCTGGCCGTCGTGCGGTCCACCGTGTTCGCCGCGCAAGGCATCGACTGGCCCGCCGACAAGCTGCGCGTCTATCTGCTCGACGATGGCCGCCGCGACGAATTCAGAGCCTTCGCGCAAGCCTGCGGCATCGGCTATCTGACGCGCGACGACAACCGTCACGCGAAAGCCGGCAACATCAATAGCGCGCTCGGCCGCACACAGGGCGAGTACGTCGCGATCTTCGATTGCGATCACGTGCCGACGCGCTCGTTCCTGCAAACGACGATGGGCACGTTCCTGCGCGACGCGCGCTGCGCGATGGTGCAGACGCCGCATCACTTCTTTTCGCCGGACCCGTTCGAGCGCAACCTCGGCACGTTCCGGCGCGTGCCGAACGAGGGCAATCTGTTCTACGGGCTCGTGCAGTCGGGCAACGATCTGTGGAACGCGTCGTTCTTCTGCGGCTCGTGCGCGATCCTCAAACGCGAAGCGCTCGAAGAAGTGGGCGGCATCGCGGTGGAGACCGTCACCGAAGACGCGCACACCGCGCTCAAGCTGCACCGGCGCGGCTATTCGACCGCCTATCTGCCGACCGTGCAGGCCGCCGGTCTCGCGACCGAAAGCCTCGCGGGCCACATCCAGCAGCGCACGCGCTGGGCGCGCGGCATGGCGCAGATCTTTCGCATCGACAATCCGTTCATCGGCCGCGGGCTGGGCTTTTTCCAGCGGCTCTGCTACGGCAACGCGATGCTGCATTTCTTCTACGGCGTGCCGCGGCTCGTATTCCTGACGATGCCGATGGCGTACCTGTTCTTCCAGATGTACTTCATCAACGCATCGGCGACGACGATCGCCGGATTCGTGCTGCCGTACATCGTGCTCGCGAACATCGCGAACTCGCGCATGCAAGGCAAGTACCGTCACTCGTTCTGGGCCGAGGTCTACGAGTCGGTGCTTGCGTGGTACATCGTGCTGCCGACCACGATCGCGTTCTTCAGCCCGAAACACGGCAAGTTCAACGTGACTGACAAGGGCGGGCGCATCGGCGAGGGCTACTTCGACTGGTCGACGTCGAAGCCGTATCTGGTGCTGCTCGCACTGAACAGCGGCGCGCTCGCGGCCGGCGTGTACCGGCTGATGTTCGGGCAAAGCGGCGAAACGGCGACGATCCTGATGAACGTGTTCTGGACGCTCTACAACCTCGTGATGCTCGGCGCGGCCTCGAGCGTTGCGCGCGAGGCGAAGCAGGTGCGCGTCACACATCGCATCGCGATGCGCGCGGCGGCGACGCTGCTGCTCGCGGACGGCACGACGCTCGCCTGCACGACCAGCGACTATTCGACCGGCGGCCTCGGTCTCGATATCGAGCCGGGATTGAATCTGGCGCCGGGCGACAGTCTCGGCGTGTGCCTGAGCCGCGGTGATCGCCAGTTCCATTTTCCGGTGTACGTGAGCCGCTGCGTCGGCCGGCACCTCGGCGTGCGCTTCGACGGTCTCACGCTCGAACAGGAACGGCAACTCGTGCAATGCACGTTCGGCCGCGCCGACGCGTGGCTCGACTGGCATGAGCAAACCAGCGAGGACGCGCCGCTGCGCGGTTTGAAGGAAGTGCTCGCGATGGGCGTCGAAGGCTATTCGCGACTGTGGGGCGGGCTCGCGCGTGCCTGCGAGACGCTGCTCGCGCTCGACCGCACCCGCTATTGATACAGCCTGCGCGCATCGTGTCGTGCGCAGGCCAATGAGAGAACCTGTCGATGACTTTGTGGAACCTGTACTTCATCCTCAAGCTGTACCTGTTCGCGGGCGGCCATCTGCAGCCGCTATGGCTCGCGAATCTCGGCTTCGCGCTCGCGCTCGTCGTGACTTCGACGCTGCGCCGGCGCGCGCTGCGCATCATGCGCAACCTGGCCGGTCTCGCTCTCGGCATACCGCTGATGTACCACGAGGCGAACGTGCCGCCGTTCTCGCGTCTGACCGAGGAGTTCGGCAATCTGACCACGTTCAGCTACGGCTACTGGCTGGAACTGGCGCAGCGCTTCCTGCCACCGATGCTGCTGCTCGCCGCGCTCGGCGCGCTCGTCGGCTATCTGATCGTGAATCGCTGGGTGCGCGTCGCGACCTTCGTGCTGATCGCGCTGGTCGCGATTCCGCTGTGGCACGAGGGCGGCGTGGTGCTCGCGCAACTGCGTGGAGCGTCGGCGAGCGCAGCGGCGAATGCCGGCGCTAATGGAGCGAACAACCCGCTCGCCGCGCAGCCGCTCGACCATAACGCTGCGCTTGCCGCGTTCCGCACGCAGGAGTCGCAACGGCAGGTCAGCTTCGGCCATCTGGCCGCCGATCCGAACGCGCAGTTCGACGTGATCGTGCTGCACATCTGCTCGCTGTCGTGGGACGACCTCGATGTCGCGAAGGCGCGCAATCATCCGCTGCTGTCCCACTTCGACTATCTGTTCACGAACTTCAGCACCGCGGCGAGCTATAGCGGGCCGGCCGCGATTCGCGTGCTGCGCGCAAGCTGCGGACAGCAGGCGCACTCGGACCTGTACAAGAACGCGCCGCAGCAGTGCTATCTGCTCGCCGATCTCGCGCAGGCCGGCTACACGCCGCAGACGATGCTGAACCACGACGGTCACTTCGACAACTTCCTGGAACTGATCCACGACAACGCCGGCGTGCCGAACGTACCGCTGATTCCGAACACGAGCGTGCCGGTCGCGATGCATGCGTTCGACGGTTCGCCGATCCGCGACGACTACGAGACGCTCGCCGCGTGGTACGCGCAGCGCGCGAGCATCGCGGGGCCGGTCGCGCTGTACTACAACACGATCAGCCTGCACGACGGCAACCGGCTGCCGAATAGCAGCCTGACGAGTATCGATTCGTATCCGCTGCGCGTGAACAAGCTGATGAGCGACTTCGATCGCTTCGCGGATCTGATCGCTTCCTCGGGGCGGCGCGCGGTGATCGTGTTCGTGCCCGAGCACGGCGCGGCGCTGCGCGGCGACACGAACCAGGTCGCGGGCCTGCGCGAGATTCCGACGCCGCGCATCGTGCACGGGCCGGTCGGCGTGCGCGTGGTCGGCTTCCAGGGCAGTCATGGGCCGACCACGGTGATCGACGATCCGTCGAGCTTCCTCGCGCTCGCCCAGCTGCTCTCGAATCTCGTGTCGAACAGCCCGTTCAAGCCGGGTGTGAGCCTGTCGCAGTACGCGACGAATCTGCCGCAAACGCAGATGGTCGGCGAAAACGAGGGGACGGTGACGATGAAGACCGCGTCCGGCTATGTGGTGAAGACGCCGGACGGCGTGTGGGTGGACGGCAAATGACGAACGCGCGCAATACGTCGAAAAACACTACGCGCGGCTGGCCTTTCGACGATATCAGCGGCCTCGCGCTGCGTCTGCCGGAGCTCGAGGCGGGCCGCTATTTCGATGCCCAGGCGAAGGAAGCTTACGAGCAGTCGCTGCTGAAGTGGCCGGTGCTCGCGCGGCTGATGAATCTCGTGCCGCGCGACGAAGCCGAAGCGCAGGCCGCGCAACATGCGCGGCAAGAATCGGGCGTGGAATAAGGCCCGCGTCGAACGCTCAACGCAACTGCGTGACCGCCAGCAGCAACACCATGCTGCCGATCGCGCCATCCAGCACACGCCACGCGGTCGCGCGGCGAAACAGCGGCGCAAGCATGCGCGCGCCATAGCCGAGCGCAACGAACCACACCGCGCTGACGGTCATCGCGCCGAGCGCGAAGGCGACCCGCGCGCCTTGCGGTTCACGCGCGCCGGCCGTGCCGATCAACAGGAACGTGTCCAGATAGACGTGCGGATTGAGCCACGTGAACGCGAGCGTCATCAGGATGATCGGCAGCGCGCGTTGCGTGGCAGGGGCTTGATCGGCGGATGCGCCGCCCGAACCGTCGAGCACTGCGTGTCCCGGCCGTACCGCGCGGCGCAGCGCGCTGATGCCGAACCAGGCGAGATACGCGAGCCCGACGTAGAGCATCGCGTGCACGAAGCGCGGGTAGCGCTCCATCAGCGCCGCGGCGCCGCCGACGCCCGCGCCGATCAGAATGAAATCCGACAACGTGCACAACAGCACGATCTTGCCGACGTGCGAGCGCATGATGCCCTGCCGCAGCACGAACGCATTCTGCGCGCCGATCGTCACGATCAGTGATGCGCACAGCGCCGCGCCGTGGGAGAAACACAGCCAGTTCATAAATGGTCCGAAAAAATGGAAGCAATGGGGATAGACGGAATATTCCAGCCGCGCTAGTCTGCGTGATTGCGGCACATAAGAGAACCTAATTTATTTAATGCCGATTAAGGAATGCTAATGCTCGACTACGCCTTGCTCGATGCGCTGGCCGCCGTGGTCCGCCACGGCTCGTTCGACCGTGCTGCAAGCGAGCTGAATATCACTGCGTCCGCGGTGTCGCAGCGGGTCAAGCTGCTCGAGGAGCGCGTCGGCAGCGTGCTGGTGAAGCGCGGTCAGCCGTGCGTCGCGACGACCTCGGGCGCGCTGCTGTGCCGCCATACCGAGCGCGTGCAGTTGCTCGAAGCGGAGCTGAACGGCCGCCTGCCGACACTGCCCGGCGCGCTCGTCGAGCAGTGGCCGGCGCTGCGCGTCGCCGTCAACGACGACAGCGTCGGCACCTGGTTCATCGACGCGGTCGCGCCGTTCTGCGTCGAACGCGAGATGCTGCTCGACCTCGTGATCGACGACCAGGATTACACCGCGCAGCGCATCCGCGACGGCAGCGTGCAGGGCGCGATCACGACGCAGGCCGAACCGGTGCAGGGCTGCCGCTCGACGCGGCTTGGCCGCATGCGATACCTCGCGGTGTGCTCACCGGCGTTTTTCGCGCGCTATTTCGCCGACGGCGTCACGCGCGACAGCCTGCGGCGCACGCCGTGCGTCGACTTCAATCCGAAAGATCAGCTGCAAAAGCGCTTCATGCGGCGCATCACGCGCGCGGAGATCGATCCGCCGCTGCACTGGATTCCGCACGTCGCCGGCTTTATGCGCGCGTGCGTGATGAGCCTCGGCTGGGGTATGTGCCCCGAGCGGATGGTCGCCGGGCATCTGCAGCGCGGCGAACTGGTCGAAGTCGCGCCGGGCAAGCATATCGACGTCGATCTGTACTGGCAGAGCTGGCGGCTGTCGATCGGCTGGCTCGACGATTTCAGCGCGATGCTCAGGAAGCGGGCGGGCGAGTTTCTCGATTGATTACGCGGCGGTGCCGCATGCAGAAATGCGGGAGCCGCTATAGCATCAGCTCGATCGAATGAAACAGCCGGCGCTGTTCGGGGTCCGGCGAGCGCGCGCTTTCGTCGATCGTCTCGCGCAGGCAGTCGAGAAAGCAGGCGGCCGCCGGGCTCGTCGGCGCCCCGCGCCGCGACGTGATGCTGATGATGGTTTCGTCGAGCGTTTCGCGCAGCGGCAGCGCCCACAGGTTCTCCTTCGCGCGTATCGCCTCGACGAGCGGCCACGGAAAAATGCTGACCATGTCCGTGTGCGCGAGCAGTCCCAGCACGATCGCGAGCGAATGCGCTAGCACGATCGTTTGTGGCACCCGCATGCCGCGCTTGACGAACAGATTGTTCGACATCGACTCGCGGCTCGCCGGGTCCCAGTTGAGGATCCATTCCTCGTTCTGAAGGTCGAGCAGCGTGCGGCATCCGGCCTTCGGATGGTCGCGCCGCGCGACCACCGCCGCGTGCGTCGAAAAGAGCGGCGCGTTCTGAAACTCCGACTGCGGCGACGCGGGCGGCGGCCGACCGATCGAAAAATCGAGGCTGCCGTCGCGCAGACGCGGCTGCACGACCGCGAGCAGGCCTTCGAAAAACTCCAGCTGCACGTCCGGCATCCGCTCGCGAAATCGCCGCACGGCGGGCGGCAGAAATGTCAGCGCGACCCACGGCGTGACGCCGATCGACAGCTTGCCGGCCGCGGCTCCGCGCAGCGCCTCGATCTCGGCTTGCGCGCGTTGCAACTGGCCGAGCACGAGCCGCGCATGCACGACGAGCGCGCGGCCGAACTCGGTGAACGCGACGCCGCTCGCGCTGCGCACGATCAGCGGCGCGTGCAGATCGCCTTCGAGCTCGCGCATCGCCTTGGTCACGGCGGCCGGCGACAGCCCCAGCGAGCGGGCGGCGGCCCGGATACTTCCGGTATCCGCGATCGCGGCCAAGGTATTGAGCTGATGCAGTTTCATGCGAATCATGAGTATGAAGGGGGCAACCGGTGGTTGTCACCCGCAACGATTCTACGCCTGCCTCTCGAAATTCGGCGCGGCTATGCTCGGTTCACGCTGACATGGAGACAGACGGCATGAACACGATGGTCATTCCGGCGGGCATCGCCGAAATCGAAGAAGAAATGATCGCGCTGCGACACAGCATCCACGCGCACCCGGAGCTCGCCTACGAGGAGTTCGCGACCGGCGATCTGGTCGCCGAACGTCTGCGGGAGTGGGGCTACAGCGTGCATCGCGGGATGGGGCAAACCGGCGTGGTCGGTCAACTAAAGCTCGGCAACGGCACGCGCCGGCTCGGCCTGCGCGCCGACATGGACGCGCTGCCGATTCACGAAACCACCGGCCTGCCGTACGCGAGCAAGCTGCCCGGCAAGATGCACGCATGTGGTCACGACGGCCACACGGCGATGCTGCTCGCCGCCGCCAGGCATCTGGCGCATGAAAAGAGTTTCGACGGCACGCTGAATCTGATCTTCCAGCCGGCCGAGGAAGGGCTTGCCGGCGCGAAGAAAATGCTCGACGACGGCCTGTTCGAGCAGTTCCCCTGCGACGCCGTGTTCGCGATGCACAACATGCCGGGCTTTCCCACTGGCAAGCTGGGCTTTATGCCGGGGTCGTTCATGGCGTCGTCGGATACGGTGATCATCAAGGTGATCGGCCGCGGCGGTCATGGCGCGGTGCCGCACAAGGCGGTCGATCCGGTCGTCGTGTGCGCGCAGATCGTGCTCGCGCTGCAGTCCATCGTGTCGCGCAATATCGCGCCGCTCGATATGTCGATCATCACGGTCGGCGCGATTCATGCCGGCGAAGCGCCGAACGTGATTCCCGAGACCGCCGAGATGCGCCTGTCGGTGCGCGCGCTGCGGGCCGAGGTCCGCGACCAGCTGCAGCAGCGCATCATCGAGGTCGCGACCGGCCAGGCGGCCGTGTTCGGCGCGCGCGCCGAGGTCGACTATCAGCGCCGCTACCCGGTGCTCGTCAACGATGCGGCCATGACCGCGCTCGCGCGCCAGGTCGCGCTCGACTGGCTCGGCGAAGACGGTCTGATTCGCGACATGCAGCCGCTGACCGGCAGCGAGGACTTCGCGTTCCTGCTCGAACGCTGCGCGGGCAGCTATCTGATCATCGGCAATGGTGACGGCGAGGGCGGCTGCATGGTCCATAACCCCGGCTACGACTTCAACGACGCTTGCCTCGCAACCGGCGCGGCCTACTGGGTCAAGCTCGCGCAGACGTTCCTCGTTTGACGCGGCGGCGCGCGAGCGCGTTGCCCTGGCAGTACAAAGACAATGATGGAGACACAGATGGACTATTCCGCCACACCGCGGCCCGCGAGCGCCAACGGACTCGATGCGCCCGATGCGCAGCGCGTAGCCGATCAACCTCAAAAACGCGTCGGCCACGCAAAGGCGATCGCCGCGATCACGCTCGGCAACGGCCTCGAGTTTTTCGACTTCACGATCTACAGCTTCTTCGCGACGATCATCGGCAAGCTGTATTTCCCGGTCGAAGGGCAACTCGTGCAACTGATGCTCGCGGTCGGCACATTCGGCGTCGGCTTCATCATGCGGCCGGTGGGCGGCATCGTGCTGGGCGGCTACGCGGACCGCGCGGGACGCAAGGCCGCGATGAGCCTGACGCTGTGGCTGATGACGCTCGGTTCCGGGATCATCGCGTTCGCGCCGACCTATGCGGCGATCGGCGTCGCGGCGCCGCTGCTCGTGATCCTCGCGCGGCTGATCCAGGGCTTTGCGCTGGGCGGCGAGGTGGGCGCATCGACGGCGCTGCTGCTCGAATATGGCAGCGATCGCACGCGTGGCTTCTACGGCAGCTGGCAGTTCGTGAGCCAGGGGATGAACACGGTGGTGGGGTCGCTGCTCGGCGTCGCGTTGGCCGCGACGCTGTCGCCGGCCGCGCTCGAAAGCTGGGGCTGGCGCGTGCCGTTCGTGATCGGCATGGCGATGGGGCCGATCGGCATCTATATCCGGCGGCATCTCGACGAGACGCTGCCGGGCGTCGAAGCTTCACAGCCCGCTTCACAGTCCGCTTCACAGCCCGCTTCACAAACTCCGTCGCTGCCGGTCCGCGAACTGTTCCGCGACCACGCACGCTCGATCACGACCGGCGTGCTGACGACGATCGGCGGCACCGCGGCGAACTACATCGTGCTGTTCTATCTGTCGACGTACGCGATCCGCATCCTGCATCTGCCGATGGCGACCGCGCTGTGGGCCGCGTGGACTGGCGCGGTCGTCACGGTGATCTGCTCGCCGTTCGCGGGCGCGCTGTCCGATCGTGTCGGCCGCAAGCGCGTGCTGTGGGTATCGCGCGTGTTGCTGATTCTCGCCGTCTATCCGGCGTTCATGACGATCAATGCGTCGCCGACGGTGCCGGTGCTGCTCGCGGTGGTCGCGGGCCTCGCGCTGCTCGTCACGTTCACCGCGGTGCCGAACATCGTGATGCTGCCCGAGCTGTTTCCGCGCGCGATTCGCGCGACCGGCATGTCGATCGTGTACTGCCTCGGCGTGTCGATTTTCGGTGGCTTCGCGCAGTTCTTCGCGACCTGGCTGATCCAGGTTTCGGGCAGCAATCTCGCGCCGGCGTGGTATTTGATCGGCTGCGGCGTCGTGTCGTTGCTGCCGTTGCCGTTCATGCGCGAGACCGCGGGCAGGGCGATCGATTGACGTGACGGGGACTGCGGTCCGCTGTAAAAAAAGAGGCGTGATGATTTCGATCGCGCCTCTTTTGTCATTTGCACCGCGGTGTCAATACGAACGCCGCGCATCACCGGTGAATTCGTGACCTGCTCGTTTGATTACGACCGGACTACGACGGGCCGCCCGCGTCCGCCCTGACCCTGTTGCGCTCCAGTCTCATGTACAGGTTCGCGACGCAGATACCGAAGACGATGTGAACGAACAGGCTGGCGCCGTTGCGCGCTTCTGCAAACCACGGAAAAAACTGTGTCATGCCGTAGAAATTGATCAGGTAAACGACTACAGCGAAAGCGCCGCCCGCCAGTGAAGCCATTCCCATGCTCGAGTCAAGCTTGAATGACGTCATGATCAGACCGAGGATAAGCGCCAATACGATGGCAAGGCCAAAATGCACGACAAAGGCCGCGAGCACGATGCCAATTGAGAATGATTGCGGCGATTGCAATGCGCCTCGTCCCAGCATGATCGCAGCGACCATGCGTGGGGGCTCCAGCAGACTTCCGCCCGTCATCACTGCCATCAGGACAACTCCTAACGCCAGGAACACAGCCCCCGCGATGACGCCTGCCAGCACGGCTGCCCGCCAGTCGGGCAGGCCGTGTGTGAATTGATGGGAACCCATGTGAAGTTGCACGATTTTTCTCCCGATTGATTCGGATAATTCATTCTAGTTCTCCGTGTCACGAGATTGATAGCGCCGCGTGACTATCGTCAGCCCGAGGAATGATCTTCGTGCTGGCGACCACGTGGCGTGCAGTCGTGTCAGCGGATCGATAATTAATCTTTTAACCCGCAGTGGAGGATCAAATGCCTGTGAAATCGAAAGCACAACAGCTGGCTGCCGGGATCGCGCTATGGCGCTGGAATCTGCCTTGATGTCTGCTTTCGGCAACGGCCGCAAGCGTATCCGTTCGGTGTGCGCGAAAGTGATCAACCAGAACGGCGGCAAAGGCGTAGTGTTACATAGCGGACTGTTCAGAGTGGACGGAATGGAACCCGATCGCGGCACCATGGCATAGTCCCGGTGCGTGCCACCGCGTGCACCTTTGCCTCGGCATGGGTGAGGTGGGGCGGCATAGTCTGCTACCGCTAGTCAATGATGGAAGGAGGCCACATGTCACTCATCGTCGCAGCACGCTTTACGACATTCCCCGCCGCTGAAGACGCGGTGCAACGGCTCTTCAATGCCGGTTTCGTCGAGGAGGACGTCACCCTGTTTTTCGTCAATCCGCCCGGCCAGCACGCACGTTTTCAGCCCGGCGGTGGTACCAGCACCGACGCAAACGCGAGAGAGGCGCCGAAGGGTGCCGAGATAGGCGTCACGATTGGCGCAGCGGTTGGCGCCGTGCTCGGCGTCGGGATCTTCGCGGTGTTTTCGGCGCCGCTCATCGTGTCGCTGATCGCAGCCGGGGTGAGTGCGTATGTCGGTGCATTGGTCGGCGCGATGATGCGCACGCAGGAAGCCAGCGACGAAGAAATCCGTGGTTCCGGTGTGCTGGTGGCCGTACACGTGTCGCCGGACAACCAGTTGGACGCCGCACGGGTGCTGCGCGATGCGGGAGGCGCGGCGATCGAACGCGCGACCGGCAACTGGCAACAAGGGCGGTGGGCCGACTTCGATCCGCTCAAGCAGCCTGTGCCGCTCAGCGAATTCAGTGAGAAGCACGCCTGATTCGAAGGTGTTTTTCGCCGAAATTTTCAGCGAGCCAGGAAACATGAACGGCCCGGCAATTTGTCGGGCCGTTTTGTATTTGGAGCGGTGCTTTCCAGGCACGCGCCTGTGCTGAATAAACCCCGCTGATGCGTGCAAGTATCCGGCGGCGAATTCCATGCTTGACGAAACCAATGGAAGTATTGAATGGTTTCGGACATTGTTTCCGTGCTGAACGACTTGATCGAAACATCTCATGTCGGACTGACTCAGCAGTCGCCAAAGCATCGCCGTCGGCGCCGAGACCGTGGCGCTGCGCGCGGAACGCATCGGCAGCAATGCGCTCGCGGTGGCGGCGCACCCCACGGTGGCGCGCGTCTGCTACCCGGGCGCTGGACGCAACGCCTGCCACCTGAGGAACGGTCGGCGAAGAGATCAATGAAAGAAGAGTTCGCGCATGCCGAAGGTGTGATGCGCTTCGGCAGCCATCAGCACCAGCAGCACCAGCAGGCACAGGGGCGGTATCAGGATCGCGTACACCAGCGCCAGCCGCTCCCACATCATGTGCATGAAAATCGACACGATCAGCCCAGCCTTGGCGATCATCAGCACAATGATCAGCGTCCAGCGCAGCAGGCCCTGCACGTGGAAGTAATCCACCATGTACGACAACGTGCTCAGTACGAACAGCAGGCCCCAGATCTTCAGGTAAATGCCGATCGGATGCTGCTGGCCGTGCGCGGCGTCGGGTCGATGGGCGAGATCGGTATGGTCCATGGCCTGCCTCACCACAAATAGAACAGCGCAAAGATGAACACCCAGACCAGGTCGACGAAGTGCCAGTACAAGCCGGCAATCTCCACGATCTGGAAGTTGCCGTGCTCGATGAACCCCGGCTGCAGGATCTTGCGTCTTATCAGCAGCAGGTAGATCACGCCGCAACTCACGTGAAAGCCGTGGAAGCCGGTGATCATGAAAAAGCACGCGCCAAACTGCGCCGCGCCAAGCGGGTTACCCCAGGGGCGGATACCTTCATGGACGATCAGCTTGGTCCATTCGAAGGCCTGCATCGACACGAAGGTCGCGCCCAGCAGCGCGGTCGCCAGCAACAGTTGGGCGGCGCGCCTGGCGTTGCGCCGGTAGCCAAAGTTGACTGCCATCGCCATGGTGCCGCTGCTGCTGATCAGGACGAACGTCATGATGGCGATCAGCAGCAAGGGCACATCCACGCCGAAGACAGTGAGCCCGAACACCTTGGAAGGGTCGGGCCACGGCACGGTGGTCGACATGCGCACCGTCATGTAGCCGATCAGGAAACTGCTGAAGATGAAGGTGTCCGACAGCAGGAAGATCCACATCATCGCCTTGCCCCACGGCACCTTGAAGGCCTGGCGGTCGGCCGACCAGTCGGTGACGATGCCGCGCCAGCCGTCAGGCCCGGCGTCGGTGGGCGGGGTGACAGCGGATTCGGTCGGGAGCGTGGGCGTGGTCATGGCGCAGCTCCATACAGCGGCCCGCAGATGGCGGCGACGAACCCAGGGGTGATCCACCACATCGCCGCCAGCAGCACGAGCCAGACAGCCAGCAGGAAATGCCAGTAGATGGCGCACAGCGCGATGGCACGCTGGGTCCGGAACGGGTTCCCACGCTGCAGACGCGCGATCGTCACGGCCCAGGCCACCAGCCCGCCCAGCACATGCAACCCGTGCAGGCCGGTGAGCAGGTAGAGGAAGCTATTGGAAGGATTGACGGTGACAGTCTGCCCCGCCGCCGACAGCATGCGCCACGCGGTCAGTTGTCCGATCACGAACACGGCCGCGAGCACACCGCCGAACAGCAGCCATGCCGCGCGGTGCATGGTAATCCGCCGGGCGCGCTGCATGGCGATGCTTGCCAGCACCAGCGCGCCGGTGTTCCACCACAGCAGAGCCGGATGCGGGATCGGCTGCCAGTCGGGCTCGCGCATGCGCATCGCATAGGCGAGCAGCAGCAGTGAAAACAATGTCGTTGCCACCGCCATGAAGATGATCAGGCCGATGCGGCTCGCATTCGGCAACACAGGTGGCGCGTCAGGAACGAAGGAGCGGCGCAGTGTAGTCATTCGCTTGCCTCGCCGGGTTGCAGCGTCGGGTGGGCCGGTGCCGGTTCAGGCGCCGTCTCAGGCGGCTGGTTTTGCGGGACGAAGTCTTCCTCGTGCCCCGGCGGGCTGTATTCGTACGCCCAGCGGTAGACGACGGGCAGCGCGGTGCCCCAGTTGCCGTGCACGGGCGGCGTTTGCGGCGTCTGCCATTCCAGCGTGGTGGCCCGCCACGGGTTGCCGTCGGCACGCTTGCCGCGCGCGAGACTCCACGCCAGGTTGTACAGGAACAGCAACTGCGCCGCCGCAACGATCAGCGCAACGACGGTGATGAACGTGTTGAGCGTCTGCGCCGAATGTGGAATGAAGCTGTAGCCCTCATACTGGTAATACCGCCGCGGCATGCCGAGGATGCCGAGATAGTGCATTGGGAAGTAGATCGCATAGGTGCCGACGAAGGTAACCCAGAAGTGCACGCGCCCGATCGTGTCGTTGAGCATGCGGCCCGTCACCTTCGGATACCAATGGTAGATGCCGCCAAACACCACCAGGATCGGCGACACGGCCATCACCATATGGAAGTGCGCCACCACGAAGTACGTGTTCGACAGCGGAATGTCCACGCTCACGTTGCCGAGATAGAGCCCGGTTAGCCCGCCCAGGACGAAGGTGCTGATGAAGCCGATGGCAAACAGCATCGGCACAGTCAGGTGGATATCGCCGCGCCACAGCGTCAGCACCCAGTTATAGACTTTGAGAGCGGTCGGAACGGCGATGATGAGCGTGGTCGTGGCAAAGAAGAAGCCGAAGTACGGATTCATGCCGGCGATGAACATGTGGTGCGCCCAGACCACGAAGCTCAGCGCACCGATGGCGACGATCGCCCACACCATCATCTTGTAGCCGAAGATGCTCTTGCGCGCGTGCGTGCTGATCAGGTCCGATGCGATGCCAAAGGCTGGCAGCGCGACGATGTAGACCTCCGGATGCCCGAAGAACCAGAACAGGTGCTGGAACAGCAGCGGGCTGCCGCCGGCATGCTTGAGCGTCTGCCCCATCGACACCACGGCCGGCACAAAGAAGCTGGTGCCGAGTGTCCTGTCGAGCAGCATCATCACGGCCGACACGAACAGCGCCGGAAACGCCAGCAGCGCCAGAATGGTCGCCGTGAAGATGCCCCACACCGTGAGCGGCATGCGCATGAGCGTCATGCCGCGCGTGCGCGCCTGCAGCGTGGTGGTGACGTAATTCAAGCCGCCCATCGTTGCCGCGACGATGAAGATCGCCAGCGACACCAGCATCAACACGATGCCCCATTCCACGCCCGGCGTGCCCGGCAGGATCGCCTGGGGTGGATACAGCGTCCAGCCCGCGCCGGTCGGCCCGCCTGGCACGAAGAAGCTCGACACCAGCACCAGCACGGCCAGCAGGTAGACCCAGTAGCTCAGCATGTTGAGAAACGGGAACACCATGTCGCGCGCGCCCAGCATCAGCGGAATCAGGTAGTTGCCGAAGCCGCCCAGAAACAGCGCCGTCAGCAGGTAGATCACCATGATCATCCCGTGCATGGTGACGAACTGGTAGTAGTGGTTGGCGTCGATGAAGCTGAACTTGCCCGGAAAGCCGAGCTGCAAGCGCATCAGGTTCGACAGGACAAGGCCGACCAGGCCGATGGCGATGGCCGTCAGCGAGTACTGCACGGCGATGACCTTGTGGTCCTGGCTCCAGACATACCGGGTCCAGAAGCTTTGCGGGCCGTGTTCGGGGTGCGCGTAGGTCATTGCGTCTGCTCCGCTAGGGTTGGGCTGCGCTGGTGGCGGCCGAGCCGCCTAGCGATTGGATGTAGGTCACCAGCGTGGTCAGCTCCTGCTCGCTCAGGTCGAACTTCGGCATGATGGGTGCGAAGCCCTTCACGACGCGGGCCGTCGGGTTGCGGATGAAGGCGCGCAGATACGCTTCGTCCACCTTCGCGGTGCTGCCGTCGGCCATCGTTTCGGTCTTGCCGTACAGGCCCTTCCAGGTGGGGCCCACGCGCGGACTGCCGTCCACGGTATGGCAGGCGAAGCAGCCCTTGGCCTCCGCGAGCGTCTTGCCCTGGTTAGCGAGCGCCTGGGCGCCGCCGCCTGCAGCGGCGGTTGCGGCCTGCACCCTGGCCTGCTGCTGCGCGAACGTGCTCTGCTGCGCCAGCCAGCGCGAGAACGATGCTTCGTCTTCTACCACCACCACGCCGCGCATGTTGGCGTGCCCGAGACCGCAAAGCTGCGCGCACAGAATGTCGTAACGCCCGGCCCTGGTCGGCGTGAACCAGAAGGTGGTCACCATGCCGGGCACTATGTTCATGCGCGCGCGGAACGGCGGTACGTAGAAGTCATGCAGCACGTCGCGCGACCGTGTCAGGACCTGGATCGGCCGGTTCAACGGCAGGTGCACCTCGGGTGTCCCGATCAGGTAGTTGTCACGGCCGTTGGGGTCGCCGGGGTTCATGCCGAAGGGGTTGTCGTTGCTGATGTAGCGCACGTCCGTCGTGCCCAGCTTGCCGCCGGGGCCGGCAAAGCGGAAGCGCCATTGCCATTGCTGGGCGAACACTTCCATCTGCAGCACGTTGCGCGGCGGCCGTACGTAGTCCGCGTAGACGAAGAGTCCCGGTGCCAGCAACGCTGCCACGCCTACCGAGGTCAGGCCGATCAGCCACCATTCCAGGCGCCTGTTGTGCGGCTCGTAAACAGCGCGATGACCCCTGCGGTGGCGGTAGCGCAGCAATGCGATCACGATGAACAGGTTGATCGCGATGAAAAACACGCCGGTAATGACGAGCGTGATCGTCAGCATGTCGTCCATGCGCACCCAGTTCGAAGCGATCGGCGTGGTCCACCACGGGCTGGCAAAGTGAAACCCCACCGCCAATACGATGATCAGGAACAGGGCAATCGCAAGCGACATAGGTCACCTCGCTGCGCGTCACTCGCTGGGAGCCGCTAACAAAAGGCTCCAGGCGTCGGCGCCGCCTTGCCGTACTTCGGTACTGTCCGCGCCGGCACGTCTTTAGACCAAAGGTAGTCCTCTCCTTTGCATCGTGCAAGGCTGCGCAAGGGGGAAGCGCGCCCCATGTATAGGGCGGATGAATGGAGGAGTCGCTTGCTGCGATGCAATGCAAAACGGCCGCCTCCTGCATCGATTTCCCAGGTCACCTACGCCTCCTGATGGCACGCGGCAGGGGTACGATAAACAGCATCGACCCGTTGAGGGACTCCTTGATCGATGGAGAGCCGACATGAGACGTCTTTATTTCCTCGTACCTGACACGACGACGGCGAAGGCGATCGTAGACGACTTGCTGCGGGCGCGGATCACATGGCGACATATCCATGTCCTCGCGAATCACAGTGTCGCACTCGAACAGTTACCCGAGGCATCCTTACTGCAAAGCAGCGACGTCGTGCACTCGCTCGAACGCGGCGTGGCGCTCGGCGGTGCGACCGGCGCGCTTCTCGGCCTCGTGGCACTGGTGTTTCCTCCCGCGGGGCTCACCATTGCGGGCGGAGCCGTCGTCGCATTGACGTTGACAGGTGCCGGCTTCGGGGCCTGGACGGCCACGATGATCGGCGTCGACGAACCGAACGCACGACTCGAGCGCTTTCGCGGCGCCATACGTGACGGCCAGATCCTGATCATGGCCGACGTGCCTGGATCGCGCGAACAGGAGATCGAGCAGATGGTCGTGCATCATTTTCCGAAGGCCGATCTCGAAGGTGCGGAGCCGACGACCCCGATCTTCCCCTGAGAAGCAGTCGAGACGAGGCCATCGGTGCCCCTTGCAGTGAAGCCTTCAGAGGGGAACCGTGAGGTTTGCAAGAAGGGGAGCCGCAGCCTTGTTTCGTCACGTTCCGGACAGCCATGAACCTTGCCGCCCAGGTTGGGTTCAATCACGATTGCCTGCTTGCGGCGTGAACTGACTGTGACCGTCAGGCACCAGCGCGGCGAGCGGCGAGAAGAACATCACGACCAGGAACAGCAGACCGACGACCGCCGCCGACTTCCCCCGCCCAGGCACCGCCGCGCCATTGCCATCGCCGTTGCTGGTCGCCGCCACGCGCGTCTCGGGCATCGCCGCCCACACCAGCAGCACCGCGAGCGCACCGGCCGCCGCGAGGCAGAAGAAGCTCACCATGTTGCCGAAACGATCGGCGACGAAGCCCGCCGCGGTCGTGCTCAGCGTCGCGCCGATGCCGGCCGCGAGTCCGAACAGGCCGATACACAGGTTGTAGCGGCCCTTGTCGCCGGCGACGTCGGCGGCGATCAGCGGCAACATCACGCCGAACACCGCGGCGCTCAAGCCGTCGAGCATCTGCACCGGCACGAGCAGATAAGGGCTGCTGATGCCCGCGAACAGCAGCGCGCGCAGCGGCAGTGCGGAGAAGCCGAGCAGCAGGATCGGCCGGCGGCCCCAGCGTTCGGCCGAGCGTCCGACCCACGGCGACATCATCGCGACGATCGCCTGCGGCACGATGATGCACGCCGCGATCACGAGCTGCACGTTGTCGCCCATGCCGGCCGTCACTTCGCCGGCCGCGAGGTTCAGCATCGCCGCGTTCGACAGATGGAACAGCACGATGCACGCGGCGAACAGCAGCATGCGCCGGTCGCGCAGCAGCTCGCGCAGGCTTTCGCGCCGCTCGAGCTGCTCGGGGGTGGGCAGCGCTTGCGGCAGCTCGATCGTGTCGGTGCGCTGGATCATCGATAGCGCGATCAGCGCGGGAACCGCGAGACCGGCGGTCAGGAAGAACACCGCGCGCGGCGAGTAGTACTCGCCGAACAGACCCATCAGACCGGCCGCTACCGCACTGCCGATCGACGCCCAGCGCGCATTGCGGCCGAGCCGGTCGCCGAGATTCGCGCGACCCACCAGCGCGAACGAGATCGCCGCGAGCGCCGGCGTCAGCATGCAGCTCGCGAAGCCGTGGAACACCTCGGCGGCGATCACCGGCAGCACGGTCGGGCTCATCGCGAGCAGCATCGCGCTCAGGATGATCGCGGTGATCGCCCACGCGGCCGCCGCTTTCTTGTTGCGCAGTGCGTCGACCGCGGCGCCGCCGGGCACCTGGCTGACCATCGCGCTGATCGTGCCGACCGAGAGCACCATGCCGATCTCGCCCTGGGTCCACTTGTGCGA
>NZ_JBFPKG010000073.1:0-25516 GCF_040948665.1 Paraburkholderia sp. BR14320 | reverse complement strand
GAACAGGACCGTGAAACGACTCCACGCCGATGATAGTGCGGATTGCCCGTGTGAAAGTAGGTAATCGTCAGGCTCCCCCACAAGCCAGAAACCCCACCCCCAGCGGTGGGGTTTTTGCGTTTACGCGACCGAAATCAAAAGCAAGATCCTCGACCGAGAGCAAACAATAAGCGTGGCCGGAAGCCGTTGCCGTCCACTGGCGAAAGCAGCCTGTTTATCGACGGCGACCATTACGTCGCCCATATGGCCAAGCCTGACGCGCCAAGGGTGCTCTCGTGTTTTGAACACTTCAACGAGCGCCACCCGCACCGAGCCCTGAAATACCGCTAGCCGCGCGAGTTCAGGCGTGCTGCAGCGAGTTCACAGACCTAACGGTGTCCGCATATCCTGAGTGACGGGGACGACAACTCTACCCATCTGCACTGGGTCATCCACGCATCCCATTTGCCCGACCTCGGCAAGCAACGCTTCGTCGCGCGCGATCACCTTGGGCAGATGCGAGCGCAAGAATTCGACCCACGTGCGAGTCTTTGCATCGATGAATTTGCGCGACGGATAGAGCGCATAAACAGTCGTCTTCTGCAGCGTATATTCCGGCAAAACGCGCACCAACGTGCCATCGCGTAACCCGGAAATGGCTGCGTAGAGCGGCACCATGCCGATGCCCATGCCTTCGCGGATCGCCACAATCAGCGATTCGGCGATGTTCACATGCACGGGTCCATCGACTTCCATCAACTCACTGCCGTTCGGGCCGTCGAGCGTCCATTCATGTGGCGGGAACGCCGGCGTATGAAGGATCAGACATTCGTGATGCGCAAGGTCAGCCGGTTGTTGGGGCGCGCCGTGCGCGCGCACGTAAGCCGGCGATGCGCACAGGATGCTGAACGTCGTCCCCAACGGAAACGACACGAGGTCCGAATTCGGCAGCATCGATGCGCCGATCACGGCCACATCGGCGCTGCCTTCGAACAGATCGGGCATGCGCTGTGACAGCGTCAACTCGACGGTCACATCAGGATAAAGCTCGCGATAACGCGAAATAGCCGGCAGTACGTAGTGCTGGCCGATGCTCGCAAAGCTATGCATGCGCAGCGCGCCGGTTGGTCGCTCGTGTGCGCAACTGGCTTCTTCTTCCGCAATATCCACATCCGCGAGGATCTGCTGCGATCGCTTCAGATAGCGCTCGCCGGCGGTGGTCAACGCAAGCCGACGCGTCGATCGATTCAGCAGGCGCGTGCGCAGATGTGCTTCAAGTTCCGAGACCGCGCGAGACATCGCGCCGGTCGTTGAATTGAGCGATTGCGCGGCCGCGGTGAAGCTACCGGCTTCAACCACGCGCACGAACACTCGCATATTTTGTAGCGTGTCCATCAAATCTTCTGTTTCATGACCAAGGTCATATTTTCCGTCAGTCCCGAGGCACTATTGTTGTCCGTTCTAGAACAGATGTTTTGCACTCGTCGTCTTAATGCGTGCAACGGGGACTCCTACAATCGGCGCCTCGCCTGTCGGTGTCAGTGATTCTGCCCGGAGGCTCTCTCAGCGACCACGAGGGGTGCACTGTTTTCAGATGAAACCCGATCATGCGATCGAGCCGTCGTCGGATTTATTCGGTCCGCGCGGTGTCATGCGGCGACGACTCGGTCGAGCCAAACTCAATCGGGTCGTGCGCGACTGGGCCAGCAGCGACGGTCTGACCTGGCTTCATCTGCTGAAGACGGTAACCGCCGGTCTGCTGGCGCTGGGCATCGCGATGCTGCTCGATCTGCAGCAGCCGCGCATTGCGATGACCACGGTTTTCGTGTTGATGCAACCGTTCAGCGGCATGGTGCTCGCGAAGAGCTTCTACCGGATTCTCGGAACTGCGGGAGGGACCGTGGCCGCGCTCGTGCTCGGCGGGCTGTTCGCCCAGCAGCCCGAACTGTACATGCTCGGCATGATCGCATGGGTGAGCGCCTGTATTGCTGCGGCGGTCCGGTATCGGCATTTCAGATGGTACGGTTTCGTGCTCGCGGGTTACACCGCCGCGCTGATCGGCATTCCGAACGTGATGACGCCCGAGGGACTGTTCCTCGCCGCACTCGCGCGCGCGGCGGAAGTGGCGGTTGGCATCGTGTGTTCGAGCGCGGTCAGCGCATTGCTGCTGCCGCAGCGCTCGAGCCTTGCGCTACGACGTAACCTTCAGGTCAGGTACGCGAATTTTACTGCCTTTGCTGTCGATGTGTTCGCGGGCGGGCTCGAGCGCCATCAGTTCGAACGGCGTTTTGCGGACTTCGTCGACGAAATCGCCGGCTTCGAAGCAACGCGTACGTTCGTCGCATTCGAAGACCCGGCGATGCGCTCGCGCAGTGCGCATCTGGCGCGTCTGAATAGCGAATTCATGGATGCATGCGCGCGTCTGCATGCGCTAAATCAGTTGCTCAAACGGTTGCGGGCGAGCGGCGCAGTGTCGATACTCGCGGCCATCGATCCATACCTCGACGAACTGGGAGCCTTGTTCGAAGCACAAGCACAAGTTGAAGCAGGCGTCGAAGCCTCCCACGCAGCAGCCGATCTGCGGCTCTTTCGAGCGAACCTGCCACGCCGGGTACGTGAAACGAGGCGGCCACTCGAAGCCGCGTCCGCGGAATCGCTTGCGGACTTCGACACGGCAGCCGAATTGCTGTATCGATTCGTGGGCGAATGGATGAATTATTCGCAAACGTATTCAAGCTTGTGGCGCAAAACAGAAAGCCCGCAGCAAAGCCTGCGACGCAGCTCGAGCCCACAAAGGAGCCACTCCCCGAGCAGACCTGTCAGCCGCACAAACCACTTCGCCGTATTGTTCACGTTTCTGCGCTCGGCTGTCGTCATCGGGATCGCCGGCGCGTTCTGGATCGCGACCAACTGGCCGAGCGGCGGCCTTGCCGTGATCGGCGCAACGCTGGTCTGTGCGTTGACGTCCACCGCGCCAAGCGCTACCAGGATGGCCATGCAGATGGCGATCGGCGCGGTGCTCGCGACGCTGACAGGCTACGTGTTCATGTGCTACGTGTATCCCAACATCGATGGTTTCCCGCTGCTTTGCGCGGCACTCGCGCCGGTGCTCGCACTAGGCGCATTCATCGCGACACGTCGCGGCGCGTCGGGGTTCGGCATCGGCTTTTCGGTGTTCTTCTGTCTGCTGGCCGGGCCGGATAACATCGTCAGCTACGTGCCTGATCTGCTGATCAACAACGGCATCGCGCTGACCGCGTCGATGTTGCTCGCGGCAGTTGGATTCGCGGTGGTCTTTCCCGCCGATATGCGCTGGCTGATCGACCGGATCATGGGCGACCTGAGAGCGCAAACGGTATCGGCATGCAAGGAGGCCCTGCCGGGTCTGAACCGACGTTTCCAGGCGGGCACGCACGATCTGACTTCACAACTGCGCGTGCTGCTGACACACCGCTCGCGACGACGGCGCGACGCGCTTCGCTGGATGCTCGCGACGATCGAAGTAGGTCACGCCGTCATCGACCTGCGCAACGAAGCCGCGCGCGCCGAATATGCCGACATGCTTCAGCCGCGCTGGCGCAGCGTGATCGAACACACCTGCGACGATCTCGCCCGGCTCTTCGAACGCCCCGATCCCGGTTCGCTCGAACGCGCACTGGTCGCCGTGCGCTCGGCAACCTGGCTCGCGCAGGACATGCTGCGGATCGTGCATGCCGAGCGCGACCGGCGTCACGACTTGCAGCGCATCCTGAGCTGTCTGCACTTTATTCGTAGCGCGTTGCTCGACAAAGACGCGCCGTTCAATCGTCGCTGAGCCATGCTTCGTGGATCTTTCTGCCAGATGGAAAGATCCCTTCCAGGCGGCCCCGTTAATCCGCTTAGGTGACGGTCATATAGTTGCGTCACTGCTTCGCAGTAGTGGTCGCAGTAGCCGTAAGTCCTGGAGAGTGAGATGAAAGTGTTGAAGTTGGTCCTGATCGCCTGTTCTTTGTCCACCGCTGCCGCCGCCTATGCACAGACGGCGCCGGCCGCGCCGGACCAGCAGGTTGCGCAGGCGGATAGCCAGCGCGCCGATAAGGGTGCCGCGCGCAAGCATGCGGAAGCGCCGAAAGCGAAAGCCGACGAATGCGTTGGCCCGATGAGCTTCTGCAACATCTTCTTCGGCAGCTGAGTCCGGCTGCTTCACGCGCAACAACCTGTCGCGGACCCTGTCACGCGACCCAACACCTGCTCGCGACGCCGTCCGATCGAGACGCCGCAGCGGGTGCGGCAACCGCCTATTGAGCGAAGCACACCGCAGACGTGCGCACCAGTAGACGGAGCTGGCGACTATGGAGAGACTCCCTTTCATGTACGAAGACCGAATTCGCTGCGCCGCGCTGCGCGAAAAAATCACCACGGCCGCCGACGCGGCGCTTCTGATTCACGACGGCATGCGCGTTGGCGCAAGCGGCTTCACGCGCGCGGGCGACGCGAAGGCGGTGCCGGTCGCGCTTGCCGAGCGTGCGCGCCAGTTGGGCGAGCCGCTGCGCATCACGCTGATGACGGGCGCCTCGCTCGGTCATGACGTCGACCGCATGCTGACCGAGGCGCACGTGCTCGCGCGCCGTCTGCCGTTTCAGGTGGACAAGACGCTGCGCGACGCAATCAATCGTGGCGAAGTGATGTTCGTCGACCAGCATCTGTCCGAGACCGTCGAGATGCTGCGCGCGAACCAGCTCGGCAAGCTCGATGTCGCGATCATCGAAGCCGCCGCGATCACGGAGAGCGGCGGTATCGTGCCGACAACTTCAGTCGGCAATTCGGCCAGCTTCGCGATTCTCGCGGACAAGGTCATCGTCGAGATCAATCTTGCGCAGCCGCTCGAGCTCGAAGGCTTGCACGACATCTGGATTCCGGGGCGCCGGCCTCATCGCGAGCCGCTGCCGATCGTGCGCGCGCAGGATCGCGTCGGCACTCCCGCTATCGAGGTTCCGCCCGAGAAAATCGCGGCGATCGTGATCACGGACATGGCCGACAGCCCGTCCACGGTGCTCCCCGCGGATCGGGAAACCGCGTTGATCGCCGGACACCTGATCGAATTTTTCCAGCACGAAGTCACGCGTGGCCGTATGCCGAAGCAGTTGCCGCCGCTGCAGGCCGGTATCGGTACGATCGCCAACGCGGTGCTGGCGGGCTTCGTCGATTCGCCTTTCGATGTGTTCGAAATCTATTCAGAAGTCTTGCAGGATTCGACGTTCGATCTGATGGACGCCGGCAAGGTCGCGTTTGCGTCCGGCGCGTCGATCACGCTGTCGGCCGCGCGGCAGGCGCAGGTGTTCGGCGATATCGAGCGTTATCGCGACCGGCTCGTGCTGCGTCCGCAGGAAGTCAGCAACCATCCGGAGGTGATTCGGCGGCTCGGTCTGATCGCGCTCAATACCGCGCTCGAATTCGATATCTACGGTAACGTCAATTCGACGCATGTCGGCGGCACGCACATGATGAACGGCATTGGCGGCTCGGGCGACTTTGCGCGCAATGCGTCGTGCGCGGTGTTCGCGACCAAGTCGACCGCGAAAGGCGACCGCATTTCGAGCATCGTGCCGATGGTGCCGCATTGCGACCACAACGAACACGACGTCGACGTCGTCGTCACCGAGCAAGGTCTCGCCGATCTGCGCGGCCTCGCGCCGCGCGAACGTGCGACGCTGATCATCGAGCATTGCGTACACCCGCGGTATCGCGAACTGTTGCGCGACTACTACCGCGATGCGTTGCGTTGGGGAGGGCAGACGCCGCATTGCCTCGATCAGGCATTTGCATGGCATACGCGGCTGCGCGAGACGGGCTCGATGCTGCCGGGCTGATCTGCAACGCCCGCGGCACCCGCAATCGCTGCGATCAACACAGCAGAAACAGGCAACAAAAAAGCGCCAGCGGCACGAGCCCGCTGGCGCTTGATGAAATCGGACGCTGCGCTCAGGAGCCTCGTCGCACGAGCCGGATAATAAACAGCAGAATGACCGCGCCGATCACCGCGGTGATGATCGAGGCGATCCAGCCGCTGCCAATAGAGATATGCAGCACGCCCGCGAGCCAGCCGCCGATGAACGCCCCGATGATCCCGACGATGATGTCGACGATCAGGCCGAAGCCGCCACCCTTGACCAATACGCCCGCGAGCCAGCCAGCGATCGCGCCGATGATGAGCCATGCAATGATGCCGTGTTCCATATTCGAGACTCCCTGGTTGAGTGTGAACAAATCACGGTGACAGAGCTTAGTCGAAGGTTATGGGACGGTCCGCGTTCAGGACGCGGAATTGACACTATCTGAATCTGCTGCAAGCTAAGTGTAGACGATGCGCGCGAACAGAGGAGACTTGCGCACAGCGCTTCACTCGGGTGTCGGTTCCGCTTCCCGCGCGGTCCAACTGACGCTGGACACGCTCTTTTCCATGCTCAGGCGGCTCGCCAGCTGTTCGAGCTTCGATTGATCTTTCGGATGCATCGTCAGCGTCGCCGTCACGCGAATGCGCGCCGGCTCGTCCTCGACATCCTCGCTCGTCAGGCTCTGGAACGACAGCGGCGCCGAGTACATCGAGTTGGAAATCGCGGTGCGAATGTGGATCTCGTCGGCTTCGCGGCAGACGATCGTCAGCACGTACTCGCGCACGAGGTCGGCGTTTGAAACCGGCGTCTGGTTGATCATCCGGCTCACTTCACGCAGTACGGTGTTGGCCAGCAGCACGACCGCGGTGCCGGCGAGCGCCGGTCCGTAATGTCCCGCGCCGCTCAATACACCCACGGCCGCCGAGCACCACAGCGTCGCCGCGGTGTTGATCCCCTGGATCGAGCCCTTGTCGCGCATGATGACGCCGCCGCCAAGAAAGCCGACGCCGGACACCACATAGGCCGCAATCTGCGTAATGCCGCTGACGCCGTTGCCGGTCAGCACGCCGAGCGTGACGAACAGGCACGCGCCGCTTGCCACGAGCGTGATCGTGCGCAGGCCGGCAGTGCGCTGGCGGATCTGTCGTTCGAGGCCGATCGCGACGCCGCAAGCAAAAGCGGTCATCAGACGCAGGAAGAATTCGAGTGTCATCGTTCAGAAAGGTTGGCGTGGGCGCTGTCGCAGTGTGAAGCCTACGCGTGAGAACATCAGATCGTCTACCTCGTGCAGGGCAAATTCATGCGGGCGGGACGAAATACGCGCGCACACGCGTGCAGCGGCCGGAGCGTGCGGTATCGGCATGGCAACGCGCCACGCGGTGCTTTACCGGCAGTACGCGAATGACAATGAAATGAGAGCGACGTGCGCCATCGAGCCCGAGGGCAGGACGGCGACAGAAAAGACTGACGCGGAAATCCTGCGGCTCAGGCGAGCGGGCAAATCGATACTCGGCTCGTACAACTGCTACTGTCCAAGATCGTGATTCCGGTTAGAAGAATTGCGCGAATTTTAGGGGGCTGCGCAAAGATCAGTCAAGCCGCGAGCGGCACGGAGTGTGCATTTAGTGTTGCCATAGCCCTAATGCTGAAAGGCTGCAATTAATTGCTCCGGACTGCGAATGTTGAGTTCAATCGGGTTCGCCCGGTACGAGTCTCAAGCGTGTGATCTCCGAAGGCGCGCCGAGTCGTTTGGGCGGTCCCCAATAGCCCGTGCCGCGACTCGTATAAACCCATAGTCCGTCCAGACGCGCGAGGCCCGCCGTAAACGGCTGCTGCAGCCGCACGAAGAAATTCCACGGAAAGAACTGACCACCGTGCGTATGACCCGACAACTGCAGCGTGAAGCCGGCCGCCGCGGCCGCTTCGGCCGAGCGCGGCTGATGCGCGAGCAGCACCCTGATCAGCACGTCCCCCGGCGCGCCGGCGAGCGCCGCAACCGGGTCGCTGCGGTGCGCGGGGTCATGATGACCGGCCGAGTAGTCGGTGACGCCGGCGATCACGGCTCGCGCGCCGTCATGATCGACGATCACGTGTTCGTTCAGCAGCACCCGCAAGCCGAGCCGGCGGAATTCGGCGATCCACGAGTTCGCGCCGGAGTAGTACTCGTGATTGCCGGTCACGAGAAACGCACCGTGCCGCGCGGCGAGCCGCGACAGCGGCTGCGTATGCCGGCTCAACTGCGGCACGCTGCCGTCGACGACATCGCCCGTCACCGCGATCAGATCCGGCTCGAGCCGGTTCACCGCGTCGACGATCGCGTCGACATAGCGGCCCTTGATCGTCGGGCCGACGTGGATGTCGCTGATCTGCACGATCGTGAAGCCGGCGAGTTCGGCAGGCAGATCGTCGATCGGTACTTCGATCGTGACGACGCGCGCGCGACGGCGCGCGTTGAACAGGCCGATCAGCGTCGACAGCAGCGCGAGCAGCGGCACTGCCGCCGCCGAACCGGTGCGCCAATGCGCGATCGTAAGCGTGTTCGGCCAGATCGCGTCGATCGTCAGCAGCGACGCCAGCATCAGGTCGCGCGCGAACGTCAGTACCAGCAGCGACGAGAAAAAGCCCATCGCGAGCAGGCCGACCCATGCGAGCCGGTCGCCGAGCGGCTGGCGCTTGAAGCCGCGCGCCATCATGCCGACCGGGATCAGGTAGATCGACAGCACGAGCCACAGCACGCACAGTCCGCGGCCGGCCGAGTCGGTCGGCATGTCGGGAATCAGGCGCAAACCAACGTAGATATGCAGCAGGATGCCAATCAGGATGATGCGCACAAGAAACGATGAACGTCGCATAAAGAGGATCAGGACGGGAAGGGGGCCAAAGGGCCGGCATCACAGCGACAGCGCGGCGGCGATCCATTGGCGGGCAGTGCTTGCGTGCGCGACGGTTAGCGAACGCGGCGAATCATTCTACCGACATGTTCGGTCCCTTGCCGTGGCTGCAAAATTCGTTCTCCGGCACCGCACGGCACGCCCGCCGGAAGGCGCCGGGACGAGCCACGACACGGCTTCGCCGGGGCAGGCGCGTTCCGTGCTCAGCAGATACTTACAAGGGCACGCGCGACGCATTTAATGCCTATGCAAACGAATTAAATGGGCTTTGAATTGTGTTCATGTGTGGAGTATGCTTGAAAGCAAACAGCTTGTTGCCGGGGCAGCGCAGGGCGCTTCGGCCATGACTGGTTCTGTCGCCGGGAAAGATCGGCGGGGGGAGGCACACCATGAAGCTGCTCAAATCGGGCCACCTGTGGCATCACGCGGACGACGTGCATCATGCTCATCATCCGCATCATGTCGGATACGAGGGTAGCCATGTGATGTTGCCGCTCGTCGGCATCTCGCTGATGGCGATTGCGCTTTACATCGCCGTGCGCGGCTTCGATTTTTCCGAGCTCGGCAAAAGCGCGTTATTCGATGTCGTGATGGTGTGCGTCGCGCTCGGCATCGCGGGGCTGTTCGGCGCGGTCGGCGCGTGGCTGCGCTCGAATGGCGACGAAGCCGAAGAGGGCTTCTGCTTCGTCGGCGCGTTGATCGGCACCGTGGTGTTTTATATCGCGCTGCTAACCTGACGCGATTCGATTCAACGCGTGGCGCGACACCCGCCGCGCCATCCATCATCAACGCACCGTCACGCTATCCGCGCCGCTTCGTCGAACGAAAAACGCGGGCTGCGAGGAAACAGCTTTGACGGATCGCCATAGCCAAGATTGATCAGGAAGTTCGACTTCACCGTCGTACCTGCAAAGAACGCTTCGTCGACCTTGGCCTGATCGAAGCCCGACATCGGCCCGGTGTCGAGACCGAGCGCACGCGCCGCGAGAATCAGATAGCCGCCTTGCAGCGTCGAATTCCGAAACGCCGTGTCCGCGATCAACCGCTCGTTGCCGACGAACCAGCTGCGCGCATCCGCATGCGGAAACAGTTTCGGCAGATGCTCGTAGAAGGCCATGTCCATGGCGACGATCACCGTGACCGGCGCTGCCATCGTTTTCTCGAGATTGCCGGCCGACAGCGCCGGGCGCAGTTTCTCCTTGCCCTCCGGCGTCCTGACGAACACGAAGCGGCCCGGACTCGAATTGGCCGAGGTCGGGCCGAGCAGGACGAGTTCCATCAACTCGCGCAGCACGGCGTCGTCGATCGGTTTGTTCTGCCAGCCGTTGTGCGTACGCGCATCGCGAAAGAGCTGTGCGAGCGCCTGATCGGAAAGTGTCATGGAAGTGATCCCTGCAAAAGAATGGCGGGAACGCGCGGAGCCGCGTCGAATGAAAGAGCAATGCGCGTGAATCAGCGCGTGAGCCGTCGTCGCCATAATAGCCAAGGTTTTTACTCGTCCGCTTGCATCCAGGCATTCCGATGAACACCGATCTTTTCAACGACCTGCCGACCCCCGACGTCGACTGGTATCCCGACTGGCTCGCACCGGCCGACGCCGAACGCCTGCTCGCCCGCCTGATCGACGAAGTGCAATGGCGCCAGGACATGATGGGCACGCCTGGCGGCCGTGTTGCACTGCCGCGTCTGACCGCCTGGCAGGGCGAGCCGGATGCGGTGTATGTCTACTCGGGTATCCGCAACGTGCCGCAAGCGTGGACGCCCGCCGTCGCTGAACTGAAGGCCGCCGCCGAGGCGACCAGCGGCGGGCGTTTTAACAGCGTGCTGCTGAATCGTTACCGCAGCGGCGCCGACAGCATGGGCTGGCATGCGGACCGCGAGCCCGAACTCGGCAAGCAACCGGTGATCGCGTCGGTGAGTCTCGGTGTCGCGCGCAGGTTCGATCTGCAGCACAACCGCAGCGGCGTCGTGCAATCGTTCTCGCTAAAGGGCGGCAGCCTGCTCGTGATGAAGGGCGACACCCAGGCGCAGTGGCGTCATCGGGTGCCGAAGGAGCCGCGCGTGAGCGGCGAGCGCATCAATCTGACGTTTCGCTGGGTCACCCCGAGAGTGACGCCGACCTGACTCAGCGAGCGGCAATGCTCTGATCGACGCGCTATACCAAAATTGATATCGAGGGCGCGAATCATATGATTGGACGGTTAACGCGTCGCACAGTACGCTACATCACGATCCATGCGCCGTGAGGGCCACGAGGGCCGGGCTGACCGCTGGGTCGTCTACACAACAACGATTGGAGACTGTCATGGCGAATTCACGACGTGCCGCGTGTCGCGCTCTGGGCGCGCTCGCGCTTTCCGCGAGTCTCGGAGTGCTAACGCTGGCCACCCCAGGCGCGCATGCCGAGGACAAGAAAATAACGCTCGGTTTTGCGCAGGTCGGTGCGGAAAGTGCATGGCGCACCGCGAATACCGAATCGGTGAAGTCGGCGGCGGCGGATGCCGGTATCAACCTCAAATTCTCCGACGGGCAGCAGAAGCAGGAAAACCAGATCAAGGCGATCCGCTCGTATATCGCTCAGAAGGTCGACGTTATCGCGTTCTCGCCGGTCGTCGAATCGGGCTGGGAACCGGTGCTGCTCGAAGCCAAGGCCGCGAAGATTCCGGTGATCCTGACCGACCGCAACATCGACGTGAAGGACCCGTCGCTGTACGTGACGATGATCGGCTCGGACTTCCTCGAAGAAGGACGACGCGGCGGCAAGTGGCTCGCGGAGAACTACAAGAACGATAAAGGCCCGATCAACATCGCCGAGCTGCAAGGCACGGTCGGCTCCGCGCCGGCGAATGACCGCCACGCGGGTCTGGTCGAAGTGATCAAGAGCGATCCGAAGTTCAAGATCATCGCGTCGCAAAGCGGCGACTTCACGCTTGCCGGCGGCAAGCAGGTGATGGAAGCGTTCATCAAGACCTACGGCAACAAGATCAACGTTGTCTATGCTCATAACGACGACATGGCCCTCGGCGCGATCCAGGCGATGGAAGAAGCCGGCATGCATCCGGGCAAGGACGTCGTGGTGGTTTCGTTCGACGCAACCAAGGGCGGCTTCCAGGCGATGGCCGCTGGCAAGATCAACGTCGACGTCGAGTGCAGCCCGCTGCTCGGACCGCAGCTGATGACGGCGGTGAAAGACGTGGTGGCTGGCAAGCCGCTGCCGAAGCGCATCCTGACTCAGGAGACTGTCTTCCCGATGAGCGTCGCTGCGCAAACTTTGCCGTCGCGTAAGTACTGACGCGACGCGCAACATCGCCGCGGCATCGCTCGCGCGAGTGCCGCGGCGTGTGCGGTGTTCAGGCGCCTGGGCCGACGCGGCCCGCGGCGCGAAGGAGATGTGCAGTACGGACGCATCGAACAGGTTTCTCCAGTGGTGCCTGACCGCCCGGGCTGCTTCCTTCTGCAGCGGGCGGTCTCTTTTCAGGAGCCTGCGTCCGCGGGAGCATGCCGCTGGGGCCTGCCGAACCATGCATAGCCGATCGAGCGAGGTCCATGACCCAATCCGCTACCGAACCGACTCAGCCGGACCAGCCGCAGCGCGGCACGCCACCGGGTGCGCGAAGCCAACAGAATGACATGAGCGCGCGCGAACCGATCCTGGCGACTTCCGGCGTCAGCAAGACATTTCCGGGCGTGAAGGCGTTGCAACACGTCGACTTCCGCCTGTTTCCCGGCGAGGTCCATACGCTGATGGGCCAGAACGGCGCCGGCAAATCCACGTTGATCAACGTGCTCACCGGCGTGCTCGCACCCGATGCCGGCACGATCCGCCTCGGCGGCGAGGTGGTCGCATTCGCGTCGCCGCAGGAAGCCGAGGCGGCCGGCGTGCGCACGCTGTACCAGGAAGTGAACCTGTGCCCGAATCTGTCGGTCGCGGAGAACATCTTCGCGGGCCGGCAGCCGCGCCGCTTCGGCGCGATCGACTGGCCCGACATCAAGCGCCGCGCGCAGGAAGCGCTCGCGCGCCTCGACGTGTCGCTCGACGTCACGCGCTCGCTCGACGCCTATCCGATCGCCGTGCAGCAGATGGTCGCGATCGCGCGAGCGTTGTCCGTCGATGCGCGCGTGCTGATTCTCGACGAGCCGACTTCGAGCCTCGACGACAGCGAAGTCGCGCAGCTATTCAAAATCCTTCGCCATCTCAAGCGATCGGGCATCGCGATCCTGTTCGTCACGCATTTCATCGAACAGACCTATGCGATCTCCGATCGCATCACGGTGATGCGCAACGGCGAGCGCGAAGGCGAATATCTGGCGCGCGATCTGTCCGCGGATCAGCTGGTCGCGAAGATGGTCGGCCACGAGCGCATGAGCGCGCGTCTGCGCGAAGCAGCCCACGAAGGGCAGGCCGCCGACGATCTGCAGGAAGTCGCGCACGATCACCCGGAAGAAGCAACGGCCACGCAGCCGTTCATCGAACTGCGCGGCGTCGGCCGTCGCGGCACGCTACAGCCGATCGATCTCGAAGTGCACGCCGGCAAGATACTCGGCCTCGCGGGACTGCTCGGCTCGGGGCGCACCGAAACCGCGCGTCTGCTGTTCGGCGCGGATCGCGCGGACAGCGGCACGATCCTCGTCGAAGGGCGTCCCGTGCGGCTGCGCACGCCGCACGACGCGGTGCGCCACGGCATCGGCTATTGCGCGGAAGACCGCAAGAAGGAAGGCATCGTCGCCGAGCTGTCGATCCGCGAAAACATCATGCTCGCGTTGCAGGCGCGGCGCGGCTGGTGGCGCAAGATCAGCCGGCAACGCGCGCGCGAACTCGCCGATATGTGGATCGAGCGGCTCGGCATCAAGGCGTCCGATGCCGAGCAGCCGATCGCGCTCCTGTCCGGCGGCAACCAGCAGAAGGCTCTGCTCGCGCGCTGGCTCGCAACCGATCCCAAACTGCTGATCCTCGACGAGCCGACCCGCGGTATCGACGTCGCCGCCAAGTTCGACATCATGGACCGGCTGCTCGCGTTGTGCGCGAACGGCCTGTCCATCCTGTTCATCTCGTCGGAGATCAGCGAGGTGCTGCGCGTCAGCCATCGCGTCGCGGTGCTGCGCGATCGCCGCAAGATCGCCGAGGTGGCCGGTAAGGCATCGAACGAAGACAACATCTACCGACTCATCGCAGGGAGCGGCGAATGAAGCTATCGAACTGGTTCGCGCGCGACGGCGTCGAACGTCCGCTGGTGTGGCCATGCGTGACGCTGGTATTGCTGTGCGGACTGAACCTGCTGGTCAATCCGCATTTTCTCGCGCTGCGCATGCTCGACGGTCACCTGTTCGGCGCGCCGATCGACATCCTCAATCGCGCGGCGCCGCTCGTGCTGGTCGCGATCGGCATGACGCTCGTGATCGCGACGCGCGGCATCGACATCTCGGTCGGTGCAGTGGTCGCGATCGCCGGCGCCGCGGCCGCGACGATACTCGCGACCCAGGCCGTGCCGAGCGGTGCGCTGATCGTGCAGGCGCTGTTGGCCGCGCTCGTCGTCGGCATTTTGAGCGGCATGTGGAACGGGGTGCTCGTCGCGTTCGTCGGCATGCAGCCGATCATCGCGACGCTGATCCTGATGGTCGCCGGCCGTGGCATCGCGCAACTTCTGACCGCCGGGCAGATCATCCCGATCGGCGCGCCCGGCTATCTGTTCGTCGGCGGCGGCTACTGGCTCGGCGTGCCGTGCTCGGTATGGATCGCGACGGTAGCCGTGCTGGCGACCGCCGCTTTGGTGGAGGGCACGGCGCTTGGCCTGTTCATTCGCGCGATCGGCGTGAACCCGGTTGCGACGCGGCTCGTCGGCTTGCGCTCGAAGGCGATCGTGTTCGCGGTGTACAGCTTCTCCGGTTTGACCGCGGCGTTGGCCGGCATTCTGATCAGTTCGAACGTGCGCAGCGCGGACGGCAACAACGCGGGCCTGCTGCTCGAACTCGACGCGATTCTCGCGGTGACGCTCGGCGGCACGTCGCTGCTCGGCGGCCGCTTCAGCTTCGCGGGCACGGTGCTCGGTGCGCTGATCATCCAGACGCTCACGTACACGACCTATTCGATCGGCGTGCCGCCGGAAGCGACGCTCGTCGTCAAGGCGGCCGTCGTACTCGCGGTCAGCGTGATCCAGTCGCCGGCGGCGCGCGCGCTCGCCGTGTCGTTCGGCGCGTCGCTGGTCAAATCGCGCGGGGTGGCACGATGACGCGCTTTCTCGAAGCACTCGCCCGCGTGGTCGATCCGCGCACGCTGCCGATCGCGGTGACGGTCCTGTTGTTCTGCGCGCTTTTCGGCTTCGGTTCGGTGATGTACACCGGCTTCTTCTCATGGCAGGTGCTGCTCGATCTGCTCGTCGACAACGCGTTCCTGCTGATCGTCGCGATCGGCATGACGTTCGTGATCGTGTCGGGCGGCATCGACCTGTCGGTGGGCTCGATCGTCGCGCTGACGACGATCGTCGCAGCCGTGCTGTCCGAGCACATGCACGTGTCGGTATGGCTGATCATTCCGCTCGTGCTGTTGATGGGCACGGTGTTCGGCGCGGTGCAGGGCGCGCTGATTCACTACTTCCGCCTGCAGGGGTTCATCGTGACGCTGGCGGGGATGTTCTTCGCGCGTGGCCTGTGCTTTCTGATCACGACGCAGTCGATCACGATCACCGATCCGACGTTCAAGGCGATCTCCGCGTTCCGTCTCAACGTTGGCGTCGGTTCGGTATCGGCGAACGTGCTGATCGCGCTCGTGGCGCTGGCGGCCGCGATCTATGTCGCCCATTTCACGCGCTTCGGACGCAACGTGTATGCGGTCGGCGGCAATCCGCGCTCGGCGCTGCTGATGGGGCTGCCGGTGGCGCGCACGCGGGTCGGCGTGTATGCGCTGAGTGGCTTCTGTTCGGCGCTTGGCGGCGCGGTGTTCACGTTCTATGTGCTGTCGGGTTATGGGCTGCAAGGGCAAGGCATGGAGCTCGATGCGATTGCAGCGACGGTGATCGGCGGCACGCTGCTGACCGGTGGTGTCGGTTATGTGGTCGGCTCGCTGTTCGGCGTCGGCATTCTCGGCACCATCCAGACGCTGATTACGTTCGACGGCACGCTCAGTTCGTGGTGGACGCGGATCGTGATCGGCGCGCTGCTGTGCGCGTTCTGTTTGCTGCAACGGTTGATCGAGCGGCATGCGAAGTCCGTGCGTCGGCCCGGCGGCACCAATGCGGTCACGACGACGGGGCATGGGCACGGACATGACGAGCCGTCGACGGCGGCATCGTCGGATTCGCAGGTGTTGGGGCGGGCGCCGGGCTAAGGCGCTTCCTTCCAGCGTTTCAAACGGCGGCGCCCCGTTCTTCCGGGCGCCGCTTTTCCATCAGTCGATGCGACATTTGCGCGATCCGCGCGCTGCCGGGCTATGCGCATCAGGGAAGCGAATCGATCGGCGCGACGCCGGAATAGACGGCGCGCTTGACGACATCCGCGGATTTGCGCGTCGCCAGCAGGTGCATGCAGCCTTTGAGCGCTGCGATCGAAAGCGCACTGAGTAGCAGACCCGCAATCACATCAGCGAGATAGTGACCGCCTTGGGTCGGCGTCGACAGGATCATCGTCAGGTTGAGCGGAACCGCAAACAGCAATAACCGCGGGATGCGACGCAGCGCATAGATAAAGACAATACCGAGCGTCGTGTGAAATGACGGCATCGACACCATACCTTGCGCCGGCACCATGATGAATGTCCGCAGCGTGCCGTCGCGCAGTGGATAAAAGTCCGAGACGGTAGCCGACGTGTTGGGATCCGCAATGCCGAAATGCAGAAATGCGCTCGAGGCGGGAAGCGGAGTCGCAATCAGAAGCAGCAGAAGGCCCGACAGCATGAAGAGCAGCACGAACTCCGACAGTTCGTCGCGTCGGCCTGCAAGCCCGAGAATGATGGGAATCGCAAGCCCTTGCGCGAGCATGCTTGCGTAGGCGATCTCAAGAATGTGTTGAAGCGCCGGATGCGAGCGCACCCATGAATAAACGCGCGGCCAGTGAAAGCCGAAGGCGCTGTCGAATGCCAGAAGACGCTCGTCGATGAGCGGCGCGTCGACGGTTGCGCACAGGTACTGCAGCAGGTCGAAAGCGGCGACGAAGGTCAGCAGCAGGGTGAGCCAGGCGAGTGTGACTGCCATTTCACGGCAGCGCAGCGTTCGGGTCAATGGCGCGTAGCGGCGCAGTTGTGCGAACGCGAGCAGTCCGATCACGATGAACATCGAGATTGCGGCGGCTTGCGCGAGATTGGCGACGCCGTCGCCCGGCACGGTGTAGCCGTTGCCGGCGACCCAGAACCCGTCGAGCGCGGTGACGAGAGCCACGACGGCCCAGCCGCTCAGGTATCGGATCAGGTAACGCTCGCTACCGCGCTGTTCCCCGTGTTCGTGTTCGTGGCTCGACATCGTGCTCGTCCGTTTTTTGTTGGTCCGGTCCGGTAAAGGACAAGCACAGGTAATGCCTATCGTCTGCCGGCCTTGTCGTGACTGGGGCCGACGGGACCGGCAGGGGGTGATCGACCGGCCCGGATGTCCGGAATGTTGCAGCATTAAGACGCGCGTTTTCCATCGCGATGCAGATGCGCAGCGTCGTTGCGGATGAGCACGTTTCCGCTTGTGTGACCTATTATCAGAAAGAGTTGTGACCAGTACGACCGCGGTTGCGATGCAACTGATTGCAGATGTCGTGGGGAAACAAGCGATGGTTCGCACGGAAATACTCAACGCGCTGCGGGCATACACCGATCCGTTTCGCGTCACGAGCGGCAAAGATTTCTTCCTGAAGAATTTCGATCCCGGCGAGACGCTGGGACTCAAAATGCATAAGGAAGAGGCGCAGCAACTGCTCCAGCGCGGATCGAAATGGCTCGCGATGGAGCAGGAGATCCTCTACGCGCAGGATTCCTGGGCCGTGCTGCTGGTATTCCAGGCCATGGACGCCGCCGGAAAGGATGGGACGATCAAGCACGTGATGTCGCGCGTCAATCCGCAAGGGTGCGATGTCATCTCGTTCAAGCAGCCGTCGGATGAGGAACTCTCGCACGACTTCCTTTGGCGCTATTCGAGGAAAGTGCCCGAGCGCGGGCACATCGGTATTTTCAACCGCTCGTACTATGAAGAGGCGCTGGTGGTGCGCGTGCATCAGCATCTGCTGCGTGCGCAGAAGATTCCGCCGGTACGGGTCGGCAACAACATATGGGACGAGCGGCTCGCCGACATCGCGCGCTTCGAAGACTATCTGACGCGGCAGGGCGTGGTCATAGTCAAGTTCTATCTGAACCTGTCGTACGGGGAGCAGAAGAAGCGATTCATGGAACGCCTCGACAATCCCGACAAGAACTGGAAGTTTTCCGCATCCGACGTTCGCGAGCGTCGCTACTGGAACGACTATATGCGCGCCTATGAAGAGGCCATCCGCGCGACGGCCTCCGAAGCGGCTCCGTGGTACGTCGTGCCCGCCGACAACAAGCCTTTCACGCGCCTCATCGTCGCGGCCGCGATCGTCGAGGCCGTCGAGAAGCTCGACCTCGCCTATCCGAAAGCGACGCCAGAGCAGATGAAGGATCTCGCCGCCGCGAGGGAGGAACTCGGCGCTGAAGTGGTGGACGAGACGAGACCCGATCAACCCGGGGACGATTCAGATCATTGAGAGCGGCCCCCTGACCCGAAATCACTGGAACCGGGAGACACGAGGATGAGCTCAGTTGAGAGTGCGACGCCGTGGCATGCGATGCCGGCCGGTGACATCGAACGGCAGTTCAACGTCGATCCCGCGCAGGGCCTGGATGCCGCGGAAGCGGCCGGGCGGCTCGCCACCTATGGGCCGAACCGCCTGCCGCAGGGCAAGAAGAGAGGGCCGGTCGTACGCTTCCTGATGCAGTTCCACAATATCCTGATCTACGTGCTGCTGGTGGCCGGTTTCATCAAGTTCATGATGGGCCTGTGGCTCGATGGCACGGTCATTCTGGCCGTCGTGATTCTCAACTCGCTGCTCGGCTTCATTCAGGAAGGACGCGCCGAGAAGGCGCTCGATTCGATTCGCAACATGCTGTCCGCCGAGGCGCGTGTGATGCGTGGCGGAGCGGTTCGCTTGATCCCCGCCGATGAACTTGTTCCTGGCGACATCGTGCTACTGGAATCGGGCGACAAAATCCCGGCGGACATGCGTCTCGTCGACGCGAGGAATCTGCACACGGAAGAAGCGGCTCTCACGGGCGAATCCCTCCCGGCCGAGAAGAGCACCGCGCCGGTGCCGGCAAAAGCGACGGTCGGCGACCGCGAGAACATGGCGTTCTGCGGCACGATGGTCCTGTCGGGCCGGGCAACCGGCGTCGTGGTGACGACCGGCAGCCAGACGGAGCTCGGCCGGATCAACCAGATGCTCGCCGAAGTCAGCGCGCTCGAGACGCCGCTGCTGCGCCAGATCAAGAAATTCGGCTATGTGATCACGGCAGTGATCGCCGTTGTCAGCGTGCTGCTGTTCTCCTATGGGCATTGGCTCGGACACATGACGTTCGTCGAGCTGTTCCAGGCCATCGTGGGGATTGCGGTGTCGGTGATCCCGGAAGGCCTGCCGGCGCTGATCACCATCACGCTCGCCATCGGCGTGCAGCGGATGGCGCAGCGCAACGCCATTATTCGCCGCCTGCCGGCGGTCGAAACACTGGGCGCCGTGTCGCGCATCTGCTCGGACAAGACGGGCACGCTGACCCTGATGGAGATGATGGTGACCTCCGCCGTGACGGCGGAAGCGGGCTATTCCGTCACCGGCGACGGCTACGCCAGCGAAGGACAGGTCAGCGCCGATGGCAAGCCGCTCGGCGCCGCGCCGGACGTGCTGAAGCTGATGGGCCGCGTGTCGCTGTTGTGCAACGACGCGGAGCTTTTCGAGGAAGCAGGGAAATGGAAAGTGGAGGGTGACCCGACCGAGGGCGCGCTCTATCCGTTCGCCTCCAAGCTGGGGATGGACCGTGCGGCCGAGACCGCGGCCGCGCCGAGGGTCGACGTGATTCCCTTCGAGTCCGAGCACAAGTTCATGGCGACGCTGAACCGCTCGGCCGACGGCGAGATGCTGCTGGTCAAAGGCGCGCCGGAGGTGATCATCGATCATTGCGACCGGCAGCAGACGGCGCAAGGGCCGATGCCGCTCGATCGCGAGCATTTCGCAAGAGAGGGCGACCGGCTCGCCGCGCAAGGCGAGCGCGTGCTCGGGCTCGCGTGGCTGCCGAACCCGGGCCTGCGCACAGGGACGCTCGGGCCGCAGGACCTGCCGCGCACCCTCGTATTGCTCGGCCTCGTGGGCCTGATGGACCCGCCGCGCAAAGAGGCGATCGAGGCCGTGCGCGAATGCCACGGCGGGGGCATCCGCGTGACGATGATCACGGGCGACCACAAGATCACGGCGGCGGCAATCGCAAGAATGCTGGGCATCGGCGACGGCAAGACTGCGGTGTCGGGCACCGAGATCGAGGCGATGAACGACGCGGCGCTGCAGGAATGCGTGCGCAGCGTCGACGTGTTCGCGCGCGCGAGTCCCGAGCACAAGCTGCGGCTCGTCAAGGCGATCCAGGCGAATCGGCAGATCGTCGCGATGACGGGCGACGGCGTCAACGACGCGCCCGCGCTGAAGAAGGCAGACATCGGCGTCGCGATGGGGATCAAGGGTACCGAGGTGACGAAAGAGGCGGCGGGGATGATCCTCGCCGACGACAATTTCGCGTCGATTTCCGCGGCGGTGAAGGAGGGGCGCACGGTTTACAACAACATCGAGAAGGCGATGCTGTTCATGCTGCCGACCAACATCGCGCAAGGCGCGGTGATCGCGGTGGCAATTCTGTTCGCCTTCACGCTGCCGATCACGGCGCCGCAGATCCTGTGGGTCAACATGGTGACTTCGGTCGCGCTCGGCCTGACCATCTCGTTCGAGCCGCACGAGGCCGACGTGATGCGCCGCTCGCCGCGCGCAATCGACCGGCCGATCGTCACGCGTTTCGGCATCTGGCGCATCCTGTTCGTCGGCGCGGCGCTCGTGCTCTATACGCTATCGACCTTCTTCTGGATGAAGTCGCACGGCGCGTCGGATGATCTGGCGCGCACGGCCGCGGTCAACGCGATTACGCTGGGCCAGGTGTTCTATCTGCTCAACATCCGCTATCTGCTCGATTCGTCACTGACCGTGCGCGCGCATATGGGCAATCGCCATCTGTGGTACGGGATAGCCGGGGTCGTGGTGTTGCAGCTTCTGTTCACCTATACGTTCCCGTTCCAGGCCGTTTTCCACACCGAGGCTTTGCCGTTGTCGGCGTGGGGGTGGCTCTTTGCTGGTGGCGTCCTGTTCTTCCTCGTGGTGGAACTGGAGAAGCTCGTCTTCCGACTCACCCCCGCATTGAGAGGATTCGTGACTTCGCAACAGGAGGGCGGCGCGGCCTTGCGCAATGATCCGGCGGGGTAGGCCGCCTTGGCGGCCTACCGCTACATCTCATGAACGCGGCGGAGAATGAAAAACAGATTCGCTGAGACTGCATTCACGATTGGTATGCGCTCGAAAGGCCGGTTCAGCTTCATGCCGATATTGGCCAGTGCATTGAGCGCTCCGCCGCCCTTTATGCCTTTTGCGAACGTTGGAAAGACCTGATGATAGCCGCATTCTTCCAGTACGAATCCCGACCTGAGGAACAGGCGCTTCGCGTCGCTGAGACTGTACAGCCGGTTATGGCCCGTGTACTTCTTCATCACTCTGCAGGCGTTTTCAGTTGCCGATAAACGGTTAGGCAAAAATGTGATTATCAGCAAACCGTTGTCTTTCAGCACGCGCCATAGCTCATCGATGCTCTTTTGTTCGCGAGCCACGTGCTCGAGTACACCGCTTCCAATCACTACATCGAATTGATTGTCTTCGTACGGCAGCAGAAATTCATGATCGAGCGCTGCGAAAGATAATCCGGCGTACTGATGGAATTCCGCGAATTGTCCATCGTTGCATAGGTCGCAGCCATATATCTCGATGTCCCGGTAGAGCGTACGAAGCATGCACGAATCTGGGGCGTGACGGCATCCCCAGTCGAGCACTTTCATTCCACGCTTGATATACGGTGCATAAATTTCGAACGCGCGCACATGGCGATCGAGACTGGCGTCGTTGGCAATAACCGATTGCACATAGTCCCGGTATTCACCATCGGCGCGATGTGCAAGGTAGTCCTGGCAAAGCTTGGCATAAGTCATCCTGACCTGCTGCAATTCATTGCTCGGAATCGTTTCAGTGTCGATGGGTCTATGCATATCTCCCTCATATCGGTGCGAAAGCGGAGTTCTGCGCAACTCGTTTCCAGACTGCCGGCTGTTGCTACATGTGTGACATCAGCTCGAAAAATTCGCGGGAAGTTGATCAGTCTGAATTTGAATCCCGATGGACCGCGTTTGCTGAGACCTGCTGCTCCAACCGCGTTGCGGTTCAGGTTTTGTGTAAAGCTTCGTGTAGCCGAACTATCGTTCGAGGGCGGTGCACGCGACATGTGTCGCAGGCAAACCGGCAAGGGAACCACGGAGAAAAAAATGCCGCGATAGTGCGGGACAACTCATGGATCCCTCTTTCCGAGTGCGCGCGCATGGGAGTGCGCTCGAGAACGGGTCGACTTCTTTCAAGGATAGCAGTTGGTCCCTCCGCAATTGGCCAGGAATCTCCACGTTTCGCGCCTTATTGTGATGGTTTTGCGCCCTCTGCGCCCGTTGATGCGGTCGAGACCCGTCCCGCCGGGTCTAAATGGGCTCTGCAAGGTATGCAAATGAAATATCCGGGCGGAAATATGGATTCACGCGCGGCGGCGTTGCGTTCGGGCAGACAGCGGGGCGAATCTTGTGTTGTTCAGCGGCCGACACATTCACGAGTCGACCGGAAGGTTGATGAGCAGCCGCATTAGCCACGCTCGAGGCGCCTGCGCACGGTCCCGACCAGTCTGTCGAACGGCAATGCACTGGCAGCCAGCGCGCTGGTCTCCGAAAAATGCTCCCTCACGATATCCGTCAACACTTGCCCTGGCGGCGCCTCGACCAGCACGTGCGTGCCCATTTCCTGCATCACGGTGAGCGCATCGAACCAGCGCACGGTGTAGCGCATGTTCGTCGCAAGGTCTTCGCGGATCGCGTCGGCCGTATACAACGGCCGTCCACCGCGATTGCCGATATAGATGCCGCGCGGTCTTTCAAAACGCAACTCGCGCGAGTACGCGAGCAGTTCGCCGCTCGCATGCGCGAGCAAGTCGCAATGCGAGGGCACGCTGACCGCGAGCCGGGTGGCCTTGCGCGCGCCGGCCGCAAGTGCGCGTTCGATGAACATATCGAGCGCATCGTTTGCGCCGGCCATCACGATCTGGCGCGGCGCATTGACGTTGCCGACATACACGCGTTGCCGCAGCTCTTGCGCCTGCTGCGCGACGAGCGTTTCCACCTGCTGCTCGTTCAAGCCGGATACGGCCGCCAGACCATAGCCCGACGGGTAAGCGGTTTCCATCAGTTCGGCGCGCCGCCGCACCATCATCAAGGCATCGCGAAACGGCACCGCGCCGCTACTGACCGCTGCCGGATAAGCGCCGACCGACAGCCCCGCGCTGATTTGCGCCACCAATCCTTCATCGGCGAGCGCGCGTGTGATCGCGACGCCCGCGATCGTCAGGCCCAGTTGCACGGCGACGGTCGAATCCAGAGCGTCGGGTGAGTCGAGCGTCAGTACGTCGATGCCGAGCGTGTCCGATGCTTCAGCGAACGTGTCCTGTACCGCGCGAGGCCGCGGCAGTCGATTCAGAAAGCCTTCGCTTTGCGCACCCTGCCCGGGGAAGATAAGCGCGAGCATCAGATGGCGCCATCCTGCGCAACATCGGCCCACGGATTGGCGATCAAGCGGGGACCGCTCGCATGGCGGACCAGCACGCGCGCCTTGCCCGCAGCCCACTCCGCGAGCGCGACGCCGCCGGCGGGCGTTTCGAGTTGTGCATCGATGCGTACACCAAGACGCGCTGAGAGAGTTTGCAGTTGCTCCAGCAAAGCACCCGCGACATTCATCGCCAATGGTTCGGGCACACGGATCAACAGATCGAGATCGCTGGCTTCGCTAACGGCGGGAACGTGCGTCGCGAGTTCGAATCCCGTGCTGCCAGAAGGACCCCAAACGAATCCAGAAAGCGGACCGCTCCGGTCACGTTGCAACGAATTCAGCGCAACGAAAGAAGGCAATGCATCACGTCCGGGATCAGGTCGCGCCTGCGCCAGGGACTCCGGCGATACGACGCCGACGATTTCGTCCGCATGCGCCCACGTGCCGTAACGCTGCGCTCGCTCCGCGCCGCGCACGCCGATCGCGACGAAACCTTCGGCGGCGAGCGCGCGTCGGACGACCGCGTACGGTGCGCGTTCGAATGCTTCGCGAAGCCACGCCGGTTCGTCATCGAGCGCATCGAGCCGTCGCAAGCGCAGCAGATCATGCGGCCGCCAGCGCGGGTCGCACGACGCCGCGCAAGCGGTCGGGAAGGGCGCAGCCGCGCACACGCGCATCAGACGGCGTCCCACTGTTCGGCAAGGCGCCGCCGCACCTCGATCGACGCCGCGCGAGTCTGCCGCGCCGCCGCCGATTCCAGCCGACGCGCGAGCGTCCGATCGCCGTCGCGCGCGCTGCGGATCTGTTCGACCAGCACAGTGCGCACGCGCTCGATCTGCGCCGCGTCGGGCGCATCGGCGTCGACGCCGTCGATCAGCTGATCGAGCAGCCCCAGCTTCCCGAACGACGCCATCGAATACGACATCGGCACGATCGTCTCGCCGAGTTCGTCGAGTTCTTCGACCGTGCGGCGCGTGACGCGCGCGGCCGCTTCCTTGCCCATCGCATGGACCATCGTGCCGGGCACATCGAGCGCGACGATGCGGTTCGCCTGATAGCCGTGCGCGAGGAACGCGCCCGACATCGCCGGACCGACGATCAGCGCGATCACCGGATGCCCGGCGTCGCGTGCACTCGCGTAGGCGTCGACGGCGGCCGCGCAGGCGAGGTGGATGCCGAGCATTTCCTCGCGATAGCCATACGCCTGGCTTTTCACGTCGACGATCGCGACGATCGGGCGGCGCGTGCCGGCGCCTCGATCGGCCTCCATGACTTCGCGCACCGCGCGCGCGAGTTGCCAGCCCTGTTCGAGCCCGACCACGTTGCTGGTCGCGCGCGGAAAGCGGTTCGCGGCATCGGGCACGACCGCGATGAAGCGCGCAGTGTCGCCGCCGAGCGGCGCATCGCCGCTCCAGACGGGCGCCGCGCTCGACGATTCGCCGGCCAGTGCGTTGAACCAGCGCGCGCCGCGCGTGAGTGTCGTGTCGCTCATGGCTGCTCCTTGTTCGATATATCGCCCGCCTGCGGGTTGTACGCATCACGCATTGTCTCGGGCGTGACGCTCGCCGGATCGATCCGCGCGAGCCGCTGCAGGAAGGTGTCGACCTGCTCGCTGCGATGCGCGGCCGGCACGCCCTGCGCGAACGCGGCGAGCACGGCGGCGCGCACCGCGTCGGCATCGTCGTCGACGAGGGTATCGGCGAGCGCGCTCGCGACGCGCTGCTCGCCGCCGATCAGTTGCCACACGCGGCGGCGATCGCTCGCATCGAGTTCTTCGATACCGGCTTCCTGCTCGATCACTTCGGGTCCGTTCATGCCGAGCCGTCCCTGCTTCGTCACGATCAGATACGAGCACAGCGCGGC
>NZ_JBFPKG010000072.1:0-25693 GCF_040948665.1 Paraburkholderia sp. BR14320 | reverse complement strand
AATGCCGGGCTATGCGACCGGCCGCTTCTTTTTGCCATCTTTGGGTTCCTTTTGCTGGTCCCTATGACCAGCTCAGGCCCCGACCGTTCCACTTACCGACCTTGTCCGAAATTCCGGCGCCACCTCTATCTGTCCTCGCCTTTAGGAGAGACGCCAGCGTTGTTGACGAGCGCGTGTAACTGTCCATTAGGTAGCCGTCGCCTGACTTCCAAAGCGATTCGGTCGATACTATCTAGGTCCACGAGGTCTGCCTGTATGCGCGCTTCGCGCGCAGCAGGCCACTTGCAACTGTCCGAGAACGGCCGCCGGGAGACAGTGAACACCTCCCAGTTGTTCTCCTGAAAAAGCTTAACTGTGGCATGACCGATACCGCGGCTGGCGCCGGTCAGCAGCATATAACGAGTAACTTGGCCCATCTGTGCATGTCCAATTGGATAGATCGTTGCGGGCGTGCAGTTGAGCGACTGCCGCCCTGCATGGGTGAGGTATACCAACTCGCAAGCAGGCGTGCCAAACGCGCTTCATGCTTGCGAGTATCTCGCCGACTCCCTAGCCGCTCGTTGTCTTCAATCAAATGTGCTGCGGATATTCTCAGCAACATTCGAAAGTTCCTGCAGTGCAGCAATTGACCAGTTTCCACGATACGTCACCGCGGTCACGCGACATGGTTAATTGTTGTTGCGAAAACGGAGACGAGCAGTCAGTAACAAAGCAATATTGCGATTGGCGGGCAATGCGCGGCTTGGACAGCAGCCGCCTCCGTTAGCCGCGGATCTGCGGGATCGCTTCGACAAACACTGGCGTCAAGCGTCCGAGGGCCGGTCGCGTTTTGTGAGCATAGCGGACTTCCTTATGGCGAGGTGCCGCGCCACATTCGAGCAATTTGCACGCCATGAGAAAGAGACGCCCAGTCCCCGTCCCCAACGATTTCCGCCGTCGCTTTGTCGCGCTCCCGACATCCGCCCGTCTTAGATGCAACAAAATGGCCATTGCCGCCCTGCGATGGACGGCAGGCCGATAGTGAAAAATACATTGAAGCAGCGTAAAACTACCGCAGATATCCCTAAGTGGATCTGAAGCGAAGGTGCCTTGGGCACCGCGGCTTCGACCGAATTCCCCTTGCGCTCTAACTCCTTGAGTCCGAGCGACATCAAAGGCATCGTCATGTTGGCCGCTGTAGGCTGGGCTGTGTCCACAAAACAGTAGTTTTTTACAAGCTATGTTTCGACCGTGCAAAAAGAATTCCCATGCCAAAGGACATGATATTTTGTAGCCAGTGCTGATAAATTCAGTCCAAAACATCACGGGCATCGACTCGTATCGAAGGTTGCGCGAGCTGATTTGTCTTAGCGCAAGCATATCTCCAATGGACTACACTGCACTTGGGGCCCACATCTCCGGGCGACTATGCGCAGTGCTCAGTTGAGCGGTAATGACGGTTAGACATCCGTGGACGGCATCCAAGCTCACGCGCCTTCGAGATTGAACACTTGTACTTGACGCCTTTGGTAGCCAGCAGTTAAATAGCTTTGTAGAGTTGAACGATGCCACACTGTGAAGATCGAAATCGTCGAAGAAAACCGGGACCGAAAGCATACGCCATCGATGTCACATCAAGCTACAGACACATCTTTTGATCGCGATTGAGCTGATTGCATACATGGGCACTATTTCATGGAAGTCGCGAAAGGAGTCGGAAATGAACAAGGAACTGAAAATAGAACCACCGCGTCCAATCTCGCCAGCCGAGATCGCGTCCGATTGGACCGAATGGGGCCGCAGACTTTTGACCCAGAACCAATTGCCATTTTCCGGTGACGTTTCACAGTGGATATCTGCATGGGGCGAGGCGGTAGGTCAAATCGGACTATTCAATCTGAACATTACGGGCGCGAGAGATCCTGCAAAGGAACGCGCTATTATAAAGCGATACTCATACGGCCATCAGCTCGGAGAAATACTTGCTGTCTTGACACCCATGGCCGATGAATTCTATTCCACTGATCCTCATAAAAGAAGCGCTCTTTCCCCTGCCAGTCGCGATGACTATGAGAGCTTCGTCTCGATGAGAGACGGAATTCAAGAGCTCAAAAATAATAGTCCCTCAACCGTCCAGCAAATTGTAGAGGCGATCAAACGCATGAAAGAAAAGTCACCATCAACTTATCGACGCACAGTCGATGAGCTAGTCGACGAACTAAAGAGGCTCTAGCGGGGGCATGAAAGCACGTCCGTCCGCCAACTCTCCACGAACTTATCGAATTACTGACTGAATGTCGTTTTGGGGGCTGGGACTATTATTCGCCTCACAACTGCGAATGCCAGAAATGAGAACCCTTGGGGGCCGGAGAATGAATCCGTGCGCCCTCCTTCTGTCGCCCCGCCATCTTTGTGAGCGCTGTAATGAGAAGACTGGCGTGAACAATTTTCTGGATTGCCCGAACCGCCCTTAACGCGAGGCAGTGCAATCAGAACAATAGGAAGTCTGTCTGACTCAGTCCGCCTTTCCAAAGCCGCTATGGTACTCGCAATGGACCTGCTTACCTCGGTCGTGGGCATCGACAACATTACCGATTACGCCACAACTTCGCCTCCGTACGTCATGTGTTTTTAATGGATAAGACTTTTCCGGAAAACGGAATCCTCTATCGGTCAATCCGCCGGACGCAGGTCCATCATGCAGGCTAGATGACCATTATTGCGATGCAGATACTGACGGCTGCCCTGTGCTGATTGGGCGGGCTAAAGTTGATGCGTGCACCCCATGATGGCGATGCAACGTTCCTATCGGCCCGAGGGTGGGCCATTTCGGGAATTACGCTGGGTTTTCTGACGTGGCAAGTGATTTTCATGATGATCGGTGGCGAATGGTTTGGTATGTGGATGTCAAAGCAATGGTACGGTCTCCAAACCGCTTTTTACTTTTTCGTGACATTCCTCCTCGTACTCATCTACTTGGTGATGGCAGACGACGAGAACGGTCGACCGGCTACACCGCACCGAACATCCTAGGAGCCAGGCCTAAATGCAGCCGCTGTTGACCACCGTTCTAGCCCAGTACGCGCAGCGAAAAGGGGCGAGACGACGGCAGTGGGGCTGGCAATGATACGTAACCCAAGCATGTGATGGCGCGCACCGTATACGGTTTGCTTCCGGAGCACCGCCCCTAGCATCGGGCCGTGAACGGGACGATAAGTTTCTCCTTGGCGTACCAGCACCCCTGACGCTCTAGCTTGTTCTTGCACTGAGCGAATCACACATCCAGATTCCCCTAAGGGGAATCGAAACGGTTCACTTCCTCAGTCGCCTTCCGTTGCTTCCCGCGGCGACGGTCCGCATTCACTGTGCAGACTTCTACCCCACGAGCTTGTCGACTTTTTTCACGATCATGAGCTACCTCAAGTACTACTGCCCGCAGATGTGCGACTGTTGCAATTGGAACACCCGCTCGCACTACGATGGGTTCTGTCGCGACAACGATGGCAGATCAAATGAGTGAATGTACATAGGATTGCTTACATAGCCAGCAAGTAGAACTGCCCGGCAACCGTTCGGGCGACGCGATCGTCTTGCATCTGTCCCTTGCGGATCATATGCATCACTTCGATGCCAGACAGAATGATGCGGGCACAGCGAAAGTCCTTGAATCCCATCATCGGTTTGATGATGCGTTTGATCGCTCGGTGGTCCTGCTCGATGATGTTGTTCAGATACTTGTTCTGGCGGATCTTGATCGGCGTGTCGCGCCCGGCGTTGAGAGCCTCGAGCGCAGCCAGATTCGCACCGCTCTTGTCCACGGTAATCGTCTCGGGCTCGCCGTTCTGGTCAGTCGCCTTCTCAAAGTAGCGGCGCGCAGCGGCCTTGTCTCGATGGGCACGCAGCAGGAAATCGACTGTGTTGCCCTGCTTGTCGACAGCGCGGTACAAATACTTCCATTGGCCTCTGACCTTGACGTACGTCTCGTCCATCCTCCAGCTCTTGCCCACCGGGCGCTTGTGGCGGCGAAACGCCTTCTCAAACAGCGGTACGAGCTTGATAACCCAGCGGTGCACGCTCGAATGGTCGACCTCGATGCCTCGCTCTGCCATCATCTCCTCGAGATTTCGCAGGCTCAACGAGTAAGCCACATACCAGCGTACGCACAGCAGGATCACGTCCAACGGATAGTGCAGTCGCTTGAGAACTTTGCCGATGCCCGGAGGCAACGTCGCGCGTGGTGTCTTCTTCGTCTGGCCCATGCTGTTCGTCATTCAGGATCGAACGCAAATTTTAACCCGGCACCTTGGCGCGACAGAACCCAGGAGGCCGGCATGGACAAGTTTAGCGGAATCGACCTGCACTCGAATAACAGCGTGGTTGTGGTCAGCGACGAAACTGACCGTCTTCTCTACCAGCGGAGGTTACTGAACGATCCCGTCCAGATTCGAGCAGCACTGGCAGCCCACCGTGCAGATCTCGTGGGAGTGGTCATTGAAGCAACGTTCAACTGGTACTGGCTTGTGGATGAGTTGATGAGCGACGGCTACCGGGTGCATCTGGCCAACCCTGCAGCGATCCGGCAGTATGACGGCCTGAAATACAGTGGTGACTTCACCGATGCAGCCCACCTCGCGCAACTGCTTCGTCTGGGGCTTTTGCCGGAGGGGGACATCTATCCGGTGGAGGGCTTTGTTCAGCAGGGCAGAGCCGCAGTTGGTTGCAGACGCAACTAGGCATTTTTGACGCAAACAGCCTTGCCGAAACTGTTCCACAGATTCACGAGGTTCGCGATAATCACGCCCTCGCGCTGCTGCGATTCGGTTTTGCGCGTCAGTATCCGCGCGCCGATGCAACGCTTGATTCGCGAGATCTGCGCCTCGACCAGCGCGCGCTGGCCGTACCCGTATTTGTTGCGGAACGCATGGATGCCCTTGTCCTTGATGTACCGAACGAGATGGTCGTGCCAGCGCGTCGCCGGCTGATTGTGAGCGACCGCATTGGCCGGTGGGGGAATCACCGGCAGCACGCCGCAGGCTGACCACGCCTCGGTCTGCGCAATACTGTAGTCGCGCCGTCGGCGATCACGCAGTCGACGTTCGCGTCGACTGCCAGCATCGCATTCAGGCCCGCCTCGTCGGAGACGTTGTCCCCGGTGATCGCGATCTGGTGGACATTCATCTCCGGGTCGATCGACAGATGCATCTTGCGCCACGGCGTCTGGCTCGCGTCGCGCCCGTACTTTTGCCGATGCCATTCGCTGGCCCGGCCAAACTTCATGCCGCTGCTGTCGACGATCAGGCTGATGGCTTCGCCGTTGCGCAGGCGTTCGGCCACGCGAGCGCAGCGTTGTTTGACCTGAACCTCGAGCGTGCGGAACCGCTCGCTCAGAAGCCCGAAACTCGGTACCCCGATGTCGAGTCCGCGCAGCGCCCAGAATTCGTGCATGTGGCCGGTGATCTGCCGCATGCCCCAGCCTAACAGCCGGTAGAAGATGAAGATCAGTTCGAGGTACGCATCGCTGTAAGTCTGGGACTGGCCCGACACGCCCTTCTGGTAGGGCGTGTCGTTGATGAACAGCGCCTTCAGGTCGCCGTCGGGACAATACAGGCTGAGTTGCCCGCGCCGCTTCAGGCTTTCGTTGTACTCGTGCGCGTTTGTTACCGCATAGCCCGGCTTCGCTCGTTTGCGCGGTTCGCCCGTTTTCAGTCTTGCCTTGTAAGGCATGAAAGCTCGCTCGTCGGATAGATCACCGGACTCCTTCTACCCGACCCACGGCCGCCGCGCAAGCGGCCCTCTTGAACAAAGCCATCGCGAATCATCAATATGATTGATGCGCTCAAAAAAATTAACGGCTTATACAAAGCGGATATGCGCTGTTAGGATTCTCTTGACGTCACCGCGGAGCCGAGTATGAGCGAAGATTTAGATGTCGTCCAAGCAAATCGTATCGACACTAGGGTTGAGCCAGTTAAAGGCGATGCGTTTGATGCTAACGCCCCTGATTCCGAGCCGTCTTCACAACCTGTTGCCAGCGTGCTCGCGCCTGCCATGGCTATCGCGTCGATGTACAGCGTGCAGCTTGGTGCTGCATTGTCGCGACCCGTGACAATCCAATACGGTACGCTCAGCACGACTTGGCTGCGTCTTTGTTTCGCGGGCTTGATGCTCGCGATCGTGGTGCGACCGCCGCTCCATACCTACTCCCGACAGCGCTGGATCGCCGCTTTCGTCCTCGGTAGCGCCATGGCTGGCATGACACTGTGCTACTTCGAAGCCGTGCAGCGCGTGCCCCTTGGTCTCGCAGTCGCCATCAGCTTCATTGGTCCCCTCATCGTCGCGACGGCCGGCATCCGCAGATTCCGGATGCTAGTGTGGCCCATGGTGGCGATGGTCGGCGTCGTCCTAATTGCGCGGCAGGACGGCATGTGGGCCACCTCGTTAACCGCCCTGGTCTTTCCTGTTGGGGCTGCGCTCGGATGGGCAACGTACATCGTGATGATGAAACGAGTCGGCACGCTGTTCGATGGATTGGAGGGGCTCTCAATGTCGCTGATCGTCGCGGCCCTGGTCACCACGCCGTTTGGTCTTGCGCAAAGCGGTGGCCATCTGCCCGCCGCGCAATTGATTGACGCCGCGTATCTCGCGGTACTCGTGCCGCTCCTGCCCTACGTCCTCGAGATGTTCGCGCTGCGGCGCATGACGGCGTCCGCGTTCGGCATTCTGATGAGCATCGAACCCGCCATTGCTGCCGCAATCGGTTTTGTCGTCCTCGGTCAGCCTATGACGGTCTTGCAAAGCATCGGCACGTTGCTCGCAGCGCCAGCATAGCCTGCTGCCGCCAAGCATAGGCCGGCGTTGCCGGCAGGTGGATCGTCGTCTCGCACTGCATTTTCTTCCGCGTCTTCGAACGTTGCCGAGACACTAACTGCGGATGGTTCGCTTCGTCGTTGTATGTGTCGCGCTTGCGATGCTGTTTCCCTTCATGTGTTTTACTGGAGACTGAAAATGGCCCACCAAGATCGTGCCCGTTTTGAACTGGTTGCAGACTGTGAAATGCAGGCGCTCTTTTCCGCCTCGCCCGACACCGCCGCGTTTCACCGTGGCGAATGGATCGACCGCGAATACTATCGGCGGCATCTCGTCGAGACAGTGCTGCGCATCCGCCTGAATAATGAAGTCGATGCATTCGCGCTCTACAAGATCGGCTTCAAGGACAATCAACTCGCGCAGATCCTCGCGCAATACCTCGCCGAGGAATACGGCCACGAAGGGCTCTTTCTGCGCGACATCGAAAAATTCGGTCTCACGGCCGAACAGATTGACACCATTGAGCCGCTCCACTCGACTAGGAAGCTGATCAATTATCTGTATCTCAGCATCGAACGCGATGGCCCATTGCCGACGATGGCGTGGAACTGGTTCGTCGAATGGTATTCGGGCCGCTACAATAAGACGATCACCGAGGCTGCGGGTCGAGCCTTCGGGCACCACACCGTTAAGGGTTCGCTTGGCCATATCCAATACGACGAATCGCACGACCACGACGATCTGATGTGGGGCGCCGTCCAGCGCGCGATCGAAGGATGGGGTGGCATCGACAAGGCCGAAATGCATCTTCGCAACTTCATCGGCCTGGTCGGCGATTACTTCGACGAACTAAAGGCAGAAACCGGGCGCCAGTCGGACGTGGTCGTTGCATGAGGAGCGCATCGTGGCTATTGTAGTAGTGGAGCCTGTCTCATCGGGCACCGCGCTGATCGCTGCAGCGCAGCGGCTCGGGCACCCGGTACACGTGTTTTGCGCAGATACCCACATCGTGCCGCCAACGCACCTACGGACCGTGGCGTCGCTGACGAGTGTCGATACTGGCTCGGCTGATGACGTCGCTGCAGCAGTGCGGACAGTCGGGGGCATCGACGCGCTCGTTCCCGGCTTTGAGTACGCGGTCGACGTCGTCGCGCAGGCGGCCGCGCAATTGGGGTTGCCGCATCTACCGCCCGAAGCGGCCGCGCTCACACGTGACAAATACCGTAGCCGTCAACGACTCAGCATGGCCGGGCTCGCTGTACCGCGTTTCGCGCCGATCGCAAAGCGTGGCGACGTCGCCCGCGCGGCGGCGCACGTCGGATTTCCGGCCGTCGTGAAGCCGGTCGATGGTTGCGGCAGCCTACTGGTGCGCCGCGTCGATTCGCTCGCGCAGTTGCACGCGACGATAGACAGCGTTGCGCATCGATCTGTTCCGGACATGGGCCGCGAAGTTGGTCAAGCGATGATGCTTGAACAGTATCTCGACGGACCTGAGTATAGCGTGGAAGGCTACGTCGGTCCGCTCGGTCCGCGCATGCTTGCCATTACCGAAAAGATCCTCGGGCCCGAGCCCTACTTCGTCGAAATGGGACATGTGGTCGACGCTACGCTCGACGACCGCGACCGAGCTCGGCTGAGCGCGTATGTCGAAACGGTGGCGAGAGAGATCGGCCTGACGCTGGGCGTGTTTCATGCGGAAGTGCGCATGACGCGCGACGGTCCGACGCTGATCGAAATCGCCGCGCGGCTCGGCGGCGACCGGATCTACCGGCTCGTTGAGCTAGCTAAGTCAATCTCGCTACCGGAAGTCATGCTCCGTAGCTATCTCGGGGAATGGGACCCGGCCCCGGGATACTGCCACGGGCGGGGCACCCGGGTAAGCGGCGTCCGGTTTCTCGCACCCGAGGCAGCCGGGCCGTTCGTCGGTGTCAGCGGGCTTGACGAAGTGCGTGCGCAGCCTGGCTTCCAAGAAGCGGAAATCTATCCGCGCGCCGGCGACTGGGTATCGCCGCCGACCGACTTCCGTGGCCGGGTCGGCCACGTGCCATTTACAGCGCCCGATCGCCCCACGCTCGAACGCCGACTGAACGGCGCGCAATGCGCGCTCGAAATGGGTTTGACATTCAAGGTCCATTAAAGGACGAGTCGCGATGACGTATGCCCCCTTCCCCCGCCGTACCCGAAGTGTCGTAATGAATCGCTGGTCCGACGATTTTGCCGCCTATCACCGATACATCGATCACGACGCGCACGACGTTGCCTATCTGTGCACACCGGAAGGCGCGAAAGCTCTCGAAGCGACGCGCATCTCGCACATCGAGATCCTCCCGGACTTCAACGATATACACAGGCTGCGCGTGGCGTTCGACGCATGCCGTACTAGGCTGAACGGCGTCGACCGACTGATCGCGCTGTCCGAATTCGACTTGCTCGCCGCGGCACAGCTGCGGGAAACTTTCGACGTCCCGGGCGACCGGCCCGCCACCGCAGCACGCTTTCGCGACAAGACGGCGATGAAGCGCGTCGTCAGTGCGGCCGGTCTGCGCGTGCCGCAGTTCGTCGAATTGAACGATCGGGAGGACGCGCTCGCCACTGTCGCCGGATTGCGGCATCCGCTTATCGTCAAGCCGCGAACCGGCGCGGCAAGCATCGGTGTCCACCGGGTCGATTCGGTGGAACAGTTCGGTGCGCTCCTGCCCCGACTTACGGGCACTTCGTACGAATGTGAGGAGTTCATCGAAGGGCCGATCTATCACGTTGACGGTATCGTCTCGAGCGGCAAGCCGTTGCTGATCCGGGCGTCGCGCTACCTTAACTCATGTCTTGACTTCGCCAATGGCAAACCGCTCGGGTCGATAATGTTGCAGCCTGGACCGTCGAACGACGAACTACTCGCGTTCGCGCAAACGAGTCTCCGCGCTCTATCGCTGGTGGACGGCGCCTTTCATCTCGAAGTGATCCGTGGCTCCGACGGCCTGTATTTCCTTGAGATTGGCGCGCGCGTAGGCGGCGGCGAAATTCCGTTCCTGTTCCGCGATCTCTTCGGCATTGACATCTTCAGCCTGTGGGTCCGTCAGCAGCTCAACTACGGGACGCCGCTCGCATCCGAGGCAGGCGTGGGTGCAGCGGCCCGCTCCACCGAGCTAGGAGGGTTTCTGCTGCTCCCCGAGGCGACCGGCAGCCGCCTCTTGCGAGCCGTTGTCCCGGACGGTATCGCACCGCTGTATGCGGCCATTACGCCGAAGGCAAATCATGTCTTCGACGGCAAGGGCGGCTACGACAAGATCCTCGGCCGGTTTCGCTACCGCGGTCGATCGGAAGATGAGATTGATGCAGCGATCGCCGCGACCTTGGAGCGCTTCCAGTACGAGCTCGGCGATATCGATGCCCCTAGCCGCCCCGCTTGGCCGCGCGGGCATTGGCATGATGGCTATCCGTTGCCCGAAAATGCGCCATCACGCTGCCGATGAGGCGCTCGTTGGAAGGAGAGAATGAACGCGACGAAATCGCTTTACCACGGCCAGCGGTTCCCTGCTGTTATGATCAGCTACGCTGTTGACGGACACTTCTCGTTCGGAGCGAGGCGGCGTACTCAGGTACGGAACCAACGATTCGTTGCTGGCATGCCAAGTCCGGCTATCGATTGGCTCGGTGTGCTAGGGCGGTTCGGTAGAAACCTCGCAGCACTAGGCATTTAGAAGTGGTGTTTGTGACGCCGCGCGACGAGACGTAAGTGGTGGGGAAACTGCTCGATGAGCAGGACACGCAAACCCGGCGTGCTGGAGCAAAGCGTCGCCGACCAATCGCGCAGCTATCCCGCGGCAAGTGGGAATTCCTAGACTCCCTAGGGCTAAGCATATTTTTATCAAAACGGCTGCACGCGTAATCTGCCGACCCGTAACCGCGAACGTCAGATGTTCCCTTTCGAGATACGCGTCGCACACAATCGCTAAGCCCCTTTCGTCAGCGCTTGGTGCTGCAGACACGGAGGAACGCGGCCTGTTATTTCGCCATAGTCAAACAGCGCATCGGCACATGGTACGGCTGTACGTTCCGGGAGCAATCAAAACAATCATATAGTAAGCATTGCTACTGTTCACACAGGGAGTGCAGATGGGCACCAACCTGACAGCGCCAGGTTTGCCGCAGCGCTCGATAAGAACGCGCGTCGCCTTAAATTGGTGGAACGTCGATTCCGCCTGAGTGAATTGCAGGTGCATGACGGGACTGATTGCGTCATCGACATACACACCAACGGCGTGCACGCTGGACCGCGGTCCTCGAGCTAGCGGTGATCCCGCCATCAATCTGGATGAACTCGCCCACGCGCTCCTATCGTGTGCGTGACTGGTAGACCGTCGGCGGATGCAGTCGACGCAGGATCCACAGGCCTTCGCTCGTCATTCGATATGACCCCTTTCGTCGCCCTGCGGACTCTGAGATACCCGTGGCTTCTCCAACGCTAGGGGCCGGCCCAAAATCGGCGTATCAACCGCGGATAATCGTGAGCACGATCGGAACAAGGCATCTCGACAGCGTCTCGCTGCGCGAGATTTGTGTCCGGAAACCAGTCCACGGCCCAAATTCCGAGCCGCACAACAAGCCGGCGAATCTGCCGCGCCGTCAGTTCCGGCCGTTGCGCGGAACGTTAGCGGTTTCAGCTTGCTATCCACCACGACGTTCAAAATGGTATGGAATTGTCCAGCGGGCGCATCGCGACCGTTCGCTCTGTTGCTGCAGCCATCAAAGCTCCCTGGAACTGGACCTCCGACGGGCTACACGCTTGCGGTGAACGCCGGTTTTCCATTGGCAAAACCCAGACGTTCCCGGTGTAGTCAAGACCTCACTGAGCCTTCTCGGCGGTTTCATCATATGTTAGAACCCTTGCCCGGACAGCCAGTGGTTCAGATACTTTTGCTAGGATTTCCATAAACCATACAAAGGTGCGATGCAAGTGGCCATTGCGGGCGTCGCGGCGCTCTTGTGCGGCAATTACCCTATGGTTCTAACGCGGAGCCGTAGGCACTTTAGACAGACGAATTGGGCTGCGTCCTTTGATACGATCGGGGGCTGAACTTGACTAGTGAATGACGGCAGATGAACGATCCACATGGCTCTGACACAGGCTTCAGTGTCCACATCCTTTGGGAGGATGCAGAGCGCACTTTCTGTCGCGTCCGGTCCCCGAGCGGCAGCGATAGCGTCCTGACTCTCCGGACCACCGAGGAACATCCCTCGATTGCCCTTCTCGAGCGCCTTGCTCACGAATTCGCGCTGAAAGAACAACTGAATGGTACGTGGGCGGTGCACCCGATAAGGCTGGTACGCGAAGATGAACGGATGGCACTGGTTTTCGAGGATCCGGGCGGCGAACCACTTGAGCGACTGGTGGGCGCGCCTCTCGGGGTGGAACGTGTTTTGTGCCTCGCCGTCGGAATTGCCGGGGCGCTTGAGAAGCTCCACCGGAGTGGGTTCGTTCACAAGGATTTCAAGCCTGCTCATGTGCTAGTTGACTGCACGGACAGCCGGCCGCGGCTCACAGGATTTGGGATCGCTTCACGACTGCCGCGCGAGCGGCAATTTCCACAGCCACCCGAAACGATTGCCGGCACCCTACCCTTCATGGCGCCCGAACAGACTGGGCGGACGAACCGCTCGATCGACTCTCGCAGCGACCTCTACGCGTTCGGAGTTACGCTTTATCAAATGCTCACGGGGTCCCTACCGTTCACTGCTGCGGATCCGATGGAATGGGTACATTGCCATGTTGCGCGTAAGCCGGTGCCTCCGATAGCACGGGTAGACACGGTCCCCCTTCCCGTCTCAGAGCTTGTCATGAAGCTGCTCGCCAAGACGCCCGAGGAACGGTATCAGACGGCGGCTGGCGTCGAGCGGGATCTGAGGCATTGCCTGACCGAATGGCAGCGTCAACGCCACATCGATCCCTTTGTGCTGGGCGAATACGACATGACCGACCGCCTCCTGATCCCTGAGAAACTCTACGGGAGGCAGAGGGAGGTGGATGCATTGACCACTGCGTTCGATCGCGTAGTGAGGACTGGCATCCCTGAACTCGTGCTCGTCTCCGGGTATTCGGGTATCGGCAAATCCGCAATCGTCCATGAACTGCATAAGGCACTCGTACCATCGCGCGGGCTGTTCGCGTCGGGCAAGTTCGACCAATACAAGCGCGACATACCCTATGCGACGCTCGTTCAAGCTTTTCAGGGCCTGATCAGGCCGCTACTCGGCGAGCCTGACGCGGAACTCGCAACCTGGCGCGAGACGTTGATCGGGGCACTCGGTCCTAACGCGCGACTCGTGACCGATCTGATCCCTGCGCTCAGGCTGATCATCGGCGATCCCCCGCCCGTCCCAGAGCTCGAGCCAAATCAGGCGCGCCGCCGTTTTGAAGTCGTCTTCCAGCGCTTTATCGGCGTCTTTGCGCGACGTGAACATCCGTTGGCACTATTTCTTGACGATCTGCAATGGCTCGACGCCGCGACGCTCGACTTGCTCGACGGGCTCCTTGCGCGCTCGGATCTGCAGCATCTGATGGTAATCGGCGCCTATCGCAGCAATGAGGTAACTCCCGGACATCCGCTGCTGCACAAGCTTCAGACGTTAAGGGCTGCCGGCGCAAGGCTCGATGAAATTGTTCTCGCGCCTCTTGCTTGTGAACACGTGGAGCAACTGATTGTCGAAGCGCTTCACTGTGAGCCGGGACGTGCGGCACCGCTTGCGCACCTCGTGCATGAGAAGACGGCGGGCAATCCGTTTTTCGTCATCCAGTTTTTGCGCGAGCTTGCCGATAGCGATCTGCTGAGCTTTGCCCATGACACGGCCTGTTGGAGCTGGGACCTGCCCCGCATCCACCGGAAAGAGTACACCGACAATGTAGTCGACCTAATGGTGGTAAAGCTAGTGCGCCTACCGGCGTCAACGCAACGCGCCGTGCAACAGCTTGCCTGTCTCGGCAACACCGCCTCCTATATGATGCTGCCTAAAGTTCTGGGCGTCTCGGAGCAGGAAATTCGGGCGCTGCTGAAGCCGGCACTCGCGCAGGAGTTGGTGGAGCAACTAGAAGACGCCTACGGGTTCGTGCACGACCGGGTGCAGGAAGCCGCCTATTCGCTGATTCCCAAAGAGTTACGTGCTCACACGCATCTGCGTATTGGACGGTTACTCGCGGCGCAAACTCCCGCTAGCAAACGGGAAGAGGCGATCTTCGATATCGTCAGTCAGCTTAACCGAGGCGCGGCGCTGGTGAGATCCAGGCAGGAACGCCAACAACTGGCTGCCTTTAACCTGATCGCCGGCAAGAGAGCCAAGGCGTCGACAGCCTATGCGTCGGCGCTCACCTATCTCACTGCCGGCGCTCAACTCCTCCAGGACGATTGCTGGGGACGTAGGCACGAACTGGTCTTTCCGCTCCAGTTGAACCTGGCAGAATGCGAGTTCCTCACCGGGCGGCTAACCGATGCCGAAGAGCGGCTGGCGATGCTGTCAAACCGCGCGACGAACACGGTCGATCAGGCGAGCGTCGCGTGTCTGCGAATGGATGTTTACCTGACTCTCGATCGAAGCGATCTGGCGGTCGAGGTGTGCCTCGATCACCTCCGTCAACTCGGCATCGACTGGCCGGCACACCCACATGAAAGCAACGTACGGGGGGAGTACGAAAACATACGGTTGCGGCTTGCGGGCCGGGCTATCGAGGCACTCATCGATATGCCGTTGATGTCGGACCCAGCGTCGCTCGCAATTACTGACGTGCTTAGCAAGCTCCTGAGACCAGCCTGGTTTTTTGACGCGAATCTGGCTTCTCTCGCTATATGCAAAGTGATCAGCTTGAGTCTGGAGTGCGGGAACTGCGACGCCTCGTGCTTCGCGTATGTCATGTTCCCGCGGATCGCTGGGCCACGCTTTGGCGATTACCACGCTGGAGTCCAGTTCGGTCAGCTCGGCTTCGATCTGGTCGAGCGACGCGGACTCAAACGCTTCGAGGCAGTCACCTATCTTTGCTACGCGCTGTATGTTGTGCGCTGGACGAAACACGTGCGCTTCAGCAGCGAAGTGCTGCGCCGTGCGTTCGAAGCAGCGGGCCGGACCGGGGACCTTCCGTCTGGCGCCTATACCTGCTGCCATATCGTTTCGGACCGACTTTTCGGCGGTGACCCTCTAAGCGATGTCGAACTCGAAACTGAACAGGGCCTCGCGTTTTCCAGGAAGGCACGTTTCGGCCTGGTCGTCGATAACCTCACCACGCAACTCGCATTGATCCGGATGCTCCGCGGCGTCACACTGAAATTCGGCCACTTCGACTATGACGAATTCAACGAGCTTCGTACAGAGGAGCACCTGTCCGGCAACCCCGCGCTCGCGACGGCCGCGTGCTGGTACTGGATCCGGAAACTGCAGGGACGATTCTTTTCAGGCGACTATGTGGCCGCCATGAACGCGGCATCGATCGCGCAAGAGCAACTTTGGAGCTCGTCGCCGCACCTGGAGGAATGCGAGTACCATTTTTACGCCGCTCTCACAAGGGCCGCGCATTTCGACCGGGTGCCGGCCGAGGAGCGACAGGAGCACCTCCACAGCATCGCCGCGCATTGTCGGCAATTGGAGATCTGGGCGAACAACTGTCCGGCGAATTTCGGCAATCGGGTTTCACTGGTAAGCGCCGAGATGGCGCGCCTGGAAGGCCGTGATCTCGAGGCGATGCGACTCTACGAAGCGGCCATTCATCTTGCGCGCGCAAACGACCTCATACACAATGAAGCGCTTGCCAATGAACTCGCATCCGCGTTCTACGCGGCGCGGGGGTATGAGAAGATTGCCCGTGTCTATTTGCAGGACGCACGACGGGCTTATCGACGCTGGGGGGCAGAAGGCAAGGTGCGTCAACTCGACGAACTGTACCCAGGTCTCAGGGCCGACGAGCGAGCGCCTGACTCAGGCAGCACTATCGGGGCGCCTCTCGAACACCTTGACCTTGCTACCGTCATAAGGGTGTCGCAGGCTGTTTCCGGAGAGGTTTTCCTCGACAGACTGATTGAGACGATCATGCGTACCGCTATCGAGCAGGCGGGAGCCGAGCGTGGATTACTGATACTTTCGCATACAGGAGAACAGCGGCTCGCAGCGGAAGCATGGACGGACAGCGACAAGGCATGCGTCCAATTGCGTGATGCACCCGTGAGCGCGACCATGATTCCCGAGCCTGTTCTCTACGATGTATTGCGCACAGGCGAAAGTGTCATTCTCGATGATGCTGCGGCCGATCCCAGGTTCGCGACAGATCCTCATATCCGGCAGTATCTGACTCGTTCCGTCTTATGCCTGCCATTAATGAATCAAGCGAAGCTGATCGGGGCCCTGTACCTCGAAAACAATCTGATCACCCGCGCCTTCAGATCGACCCGGATTGCACTGCTGCGGCTGCTCGCGTCGCAGGCGGCGACTGCGCTGGAGAACACCCGCCTGTACCGCGACCTGCAGGAACGGGAGGCCAGGATTCGCCGCCTCGTCGACGCCAATATCATTGGCATCATCGTCTGGAATGCCGCCGGCGACATTCTCGAAGCCAACGACGCTTTTCTTCGCATGGTGGGATATGAGCGAGAGGATCTTGCGTCAGGATGCCTCCGCTGGAGGGATCTCACGCCAACTGACTGGCAGGAAAGCAGCGAACGGGCTTTGGCCCAAATCAGAAACGACGGTGACGTTCAACCCGAGGAAAAAGAATACATGCGGAAGGATGGCAGTCGTATACCGGTCATGGTCGGCCGCGCTGCTTTCGACTGTAGCGGGAAGGAAGGCGTTGCTTTTGTAGTTGATCTCACGGAGCGCAAGGAAGCTGAGCACCGCTTGCGTGAGTCCTACGAGATGCTGCGTGAACTTGCCTCACATCGCGAGACGGCTCGCGAGGATGAACGCAAGCACATTGCGCGGGAAATGCACGACGAACTCGGGCAACACCTTACCGCGCTTCGCCTGAGGGCGTCGATATTGCGCATGAGGCTTGGCGCGGATCACCCGGATCTGGTCGAGCATACGCAGGCGCTCGTTTCACTTGTGGATGTAACGATGCAGGTGGTCAGAGGCGTTATCGCGTCGCTGCGCCCCGCAGCGCTTGATTCCGGTATTGCAGCAGCGCTCGAGTGGCTCGTGGCCGATTTCAACCGCAACGGCCGGACGGTCTGTCATCTCAACTTGCAGGACGAGAATATCGCCGTAAGCGAGGATCGCGCTATCGTGCTGTTTCGCATCGTTCAAGAGGCACTGACTAATGTCACCCGACACGCTGCGGCCAGAAGAGTAATCATCGCATTAGAGCGAACCCCCGATGCTTGCCTTCTCGAAGTGCACGACGACGGTTGCGGATTCGATGTTTTTGCAACGAGAAAGAGGTCATTCGGACTGGCAGGGATGGAAGAGCGTGTTCTGATGCTGGGCGGTGCGATCGACGTTATCAGCTCGCCGGGAGCCGGCACCATGATCAAGGTGCGACTTCCTGACAAGTGGGCGATCGAGAATAGCCGTTAAAGTCACACACGTAACGCCTGCGCTCGCTCGGCGTGCTGAACCGAAGGTCCGGAATCCTTGCGCGCCGTAGATCCGGAATTCGCCGTTCCGAGATCGGTCGGAAAAAGTGGAAGCCAACGGTAAGGGGCCAGCAAACCCGTCTTGACGAATTGAGCTAAGCGACCGCAACTGTCGGCTGCCAGCGATGAGGCAGCAATGTTGCGACGTCGCTGGCCCTGTGGGTCGGCAATCGCGTGAGGACGTCCTTCAGATAGGCGTGCGGTTCGTGCCCATTGAGTTGTGCTGAGCGCAACAGGCTCATGATGGCGGCAGCGCGTTGGCCCGCTCGGAGTGAGCCGGCGAACAGCCAGTTGGCCCTGCCGATAGCCCACGGACGTATTTGGTTTTCGACCCAGTTGTTGTCTATGGGCACATGTCCGTCGTCGAGATAGCGCGTCAGCGCTTCCCAGCGTTTAAGGCTGTAATCCAGCGCTTTCGCAATCGCTGAACTGAACCGCCCCGGGATTTCCGGAGGCTCCACTTCTTGAGAAAATGGAGCTATGGAAAACACGAAGAAGAAGTGCCCAAGGTACTCGCCTGAAGTTCGTGAGCGGGCTGTGCGAATGGTTCTGGAACATCAAGGCGATCACGACTCGCAATGGAAAGTCATCGCGTCGATCGCGGCGAAGTTTGGCTGCTCGGGCGAGACACTGCGCAGCTGGGTGCGCAAGGAAGAGCGGAATCGGGGTTTGCGCCCGGGCACAAGCACGCAGGAGCAGGATCGGCTCAAGGAGCTGGAGAGGGAGAACCGTGAGCTGCGCCAGGTTAATGAAATCCTGCGCAAGGCGTCGGCGTATTTCGCACAGGCGGAGCTCGACCGCCGACCGAAGTGATGATCATGTTCATCGATGATCAACGGCACGTCTACGGGGTCGAGCCGATCTGCAGGGTACTGCCAATCGCGCCGTCGACGACTCTGGTGTGTAATTCGGTCGGCCCTTGCGGTTCGATGATCGCGCATTCCGTGTGTCCAAAGTAGTCCCCATCACTTGAAGTAACGGACCTCACTTTGGACACCGGCTTCAGCTCTGTCCATGCGGCCACGGAATGACGCTTACTGTCCACCTATTTAGAAGGTGTTATGCACTTTTGTTAAGGGCTGCAAAGTGGACGAGCATAAGGACGGAGAACACGACGAAATGCAGACCAGCCAAGGTTTCGGGCAATCGCTCGTAGTCTCTGGCCAGTCGCCGGAAGCGGTTGAGCCAGCCGAAAGTGCGCTCCACCACCCAACGACGCGGCAACAGTACAAAGCCTTTTTTTGCCTCCGGCAACCTGACTACGTGAAGCTCGATGCCTTCATCGCGCGCGGCCTGTGCAGGCTCTTCGCCGGTGTAGCCCTGGTCAGCGAACGCGATTCTCACGGTGTGCCCCGTGACCTGCTGGACCTGCCTCGCCAGTTCTCCGACCTGTGCACGCTCCTGTTCGTTGGCCGGCGTCACATGCACCGCAAGCAGTTGTCCCAATGTATCCACCGCCATGTGCACCTTGCTGCCTTTCTTGCGCTTGTACCCGTCGTAATCCGCGCGTGGACCGCTCTCGCACGTCGACTGCAGCGTGCGGCCATCCAGGATGACTGCACTGGGCTGCCCCCGGCGATCCTGCGCCACCCGGATAATCGAACGCAGATCATTGACCATGGCCTCGAAACAGCTTGCCTGAATCCAGCGCTGCGTCTGCTCGTAGACCGCCTCCCACGGCGGGAAGTCATTGGGCAGCAGACGCCACGGTGCGCCCGCGCGGACAATCCAGCGCAAGGCGTTGAACATCTCGCGCAATTCGTAGCGACGCTGAGGCGCCTCCTGGTTCATCAATGTCAGGTACGGAGCGGCAAAGTACCACTCTTCATCCGATACATCCGTTGGGTAAGGTCTGCGCTTTTTCATTCCGCCAGGGTACCAGGTCTGGCCGAAAGTTCATAACACCTTCTAAGTGCACACGATGCTCCCAAGACCTTCAACGCTACTCAAGACGGGATGGCCGGGCGCTTACAGCCAACGTTTCGTCATACCGAGAAGCGGGGGCGGGGGCATGACTGTATTTGCCGGCCTGAAGGAACTGTACAGTGGTGAAATTGTCGGCTAGGCGGTAAGGGAACGGATGACGACAAATTTGGTCATGTCGACACTGTTTCGCGCTGTCGTGACCCGCCGGCCTGGTTCACCATAGCGATCGAGGATGGCACCAGCGCCGCTCGCCTATCAAACACTCATCGGCCACCTTGACATACACGCGTTGCTGAGCCGCCGTGGCAACCGCTACAACAACGCCCCGATCGAATCCGTCGGGCAACGCCGAAGAATGAACTGGTCTAGCATTAATGTTTTGCCACGTGCGAGCAGGCACGTTTGGCGATCACCGAATACATCGAAATCCTCTACAACCGGCAACGCCCGCAGGCGCTGCTGACTACCAATCGCCTGTCGCGTTCACACGACGCTTTTATCTGAATCAAATCACTGCTTAACCTGTTGGCCTTCGCCAATTCCGTCTGATCCAGTATCGCACGCATCGCGAAGCCATGGCCGACTTGTTCAAATACCTTGATATGTTCTATAACCGCCAGTCGTCGTCATTCACGGCGTGGCTTTCACCAACTCAGCTCATGCAGGACTGGCCTGCGCGGCTAACGGACTAACTCGGGGGCCTCTAGAAGGCGAAAAACCGGGCGCATGAAATGGGTCAACCGCTCCCTAATTTCGATAGAAGCACTTCACAATTGCGGCGGGCGTGCGGAACACTTCCGCCGCGGGTTCCTTGCCCGCAATCAGTGATCTGGCCAAGACAAACAGCGGAATGGGAAGCCAGTTCCACCAGTGCACCTTCCCCTCGGACATCGGCCAATGCTACGTTTGATACTACGCCGCTGATGATTGCGCGAGTTCCTTTTGTCATCGCCTAGGTTCTCGGCCGACATTGTGCCAAGCCCAAAGACCGGCCACATTACTCCGTCGCCTGACTCCTCGGACCATCTATCGGGCCGGTCCCACAGTAGTAGGGATAACTCTCGGTAGGGTCTTTCTGGTTTGTGTATATGCATACATCGCTCGCTGCGACCGCAAAGGCCTGCGCCACCACACCCATTAGAACCGCGGACAGAAGGCCACCAAAAAGCACTCTCTTCATCTTTTCCATATACATTCCTTTGTTAACATGCCGTAAATTATGTGACTCGTCCACTGGGCGCCGCAATCGCGTACCTTACGAAATTGTCTGAGCAACTGCAAGAAAAAAAGCATCAAGTATATTGATACCAACGCACGATCGTCGCTGGGGACCGTGCTGCCAGGTCGAGAGGTGGTCTCGGGCACGACGCGGGCAAAGAGCCCACGACTTCCGGTTACTTTTTGATGCCATTTTCATTTCTTCGCATTCCTGCCAACAGACTGTTGCCGTTCACCGACGGGCAAGTGCCGCGTGCCAGCACGGTCCTGGTTCATGCACCTGTCGCGATCCCGCCGCCCTGGTAAGTGTTCATACTGTCCGCAGACTATTGCGGGTGGCCTGTTTCGCGCTGAATGCCATTTAGTGTGCGTCGGATCATCTTCGTCATTTCCTCGTGTCCGCTGAATGCGTTATCGCCGCCTCCTTGTTGCTACGAGAAACATGGGCTCGACATACTATCAACGATATTTTATCAGGCATAAGTTACTTTTACTTTTCATCATCCGCGTCATTAATGTATAAACATGATTTTGGTTTTTATGGTCATCGTGGACTATAGGTCATCAAAAGGCGAAATTGGCTGCCACCTATAGTTGGCATAATAGAATGTGTTGAGTGCTCAGCCAGAGGATCAGATGCTTGAACTTACCGTTTTGCAAAGTGGAGAAACGAAACCGATGATGAGAAGTTTACTTGTTGTTGCCCTTGCGCTCGGCGCATCGTATTGCGCTGCTGCTGAAACGTACGAAAGCTGCCCGATGCCTGCCGACATCAAGATTGCGCGGGGTGTGTACACGGCAACAACCAATGATAACGAGGGTGAATGGATTGGTACTTCGAGAGGGCCGGGCGACGGTAATATCAAGGAATTTACTTCTGCCATGTTTTTCCCGCCGCAACTTGATAATGACGGTTCTGTGCGATCGCCGTTAGTCCGGTGCTCCTACGAACTTGCCCAAGGCGGCCATTTGGATCTACGGTTCGACCCTAGGCCGCCGGTACCTGGTCTAAGGGTCGATGTAGGTTTATGGCGCCGGAAATCCGGACCTTACGATCTCGACTACTATGAATGCACTGAGCGGGCCGCTTGGCGTTGTAGGTTCGAGGTCGTTCGGCGGCCCTGACCTGAGCAATCGTAAGCGTACGATTTCTCTCGCCTCGCTTTTGCGTTCAGCAAGATCCGCGATTTCGTCCACAACACCGACTTGCGGGCGCAATGAGGCCCGGTCGAAAAGAATGTGAGCCAACGTTTCGTAATACCGAGAAGCGGAGGTATGGATGAATCGAATTTCAAAAGCGGTCTATACGAAGGAGCTCCGCGACAAGCGGTCAAGCTGACCTTGATTGAACGTGTTGGGATATCGGAAGATTTCTGACGATTGTCGGCTCCACTGAAAACGGATGCAAACTGGGGGCGCTCGGCGAAGCATGTAAGCTCAAGGACGTCGGACGACAAACTCCCGGAGCTTGCCGGCTTAAGTTCGAGAATGGGGGGCGCGGAATCTGAGGTTTTGCTTGCTGATCATGTTGACAACTGTCTGGACCGTGAGAGTTTTGATGATTACGTTAAATTCTCCGGCGCTCTGGAAAATGGAAAATTCTTGTCGAGTGGGCGTCGAAAATTAGCGTTGACCAATGTCTTGGCTCAGACCATGTCCTAACTATCCGGATTTGAGGTCCAATGAAGTGCGAACTGCAGAGCGACTGTAGCGATGGACGTCGTATCGGAGCGCTTCGCCGCAGGCGAGAATGAACCAATAGGGAGTAGTAGTTTTGAAACTGAAGAAGAACATGAGGCGTGTTTGCACTCGGAATGCCGTGACACTCGCACTAGCCGTATGGCTCGTGACAGGCTGCTCTGCCGGGGCACAGCAGGATGCGTTCGTGCCGCTCGTGCGCAGCATGGCAGATCGCCTCAACACCGCGGACCAGGTCGCTCTGAACAAGTGGGACACGGGCCAAGCCGTCTATGACCCTCAGCGAGAAGCGCAAGTCATTGCAAATGCGGTGGCGATGGCGTCTGAGTACGGACTAACCACGGAGGATGTGACAAACATTTTCTCGGACCAAATTGAAGCTAACAAAGAAATTCAGTACGAGCTGCTCAGCAACTGGATGCGTCAGGGCAATGCTCCCGCAACGCCTCGCCAGAGCTTGCCGGGCGTTGTTCGACCCATTCTGGATAAGCTGCAGGCCAATATCATGCTGAATTTGAAGGGCGTGGCGCCTCTTCGCAGCAATACAGATTGCCAGACACAGGTTGCAACAGCAGTGGGACGCGTCGCCCAACAAACGTCGCTTGATGCCCTACATCTCGCGGCCCTCGACCGTGCGGTCGCGCGGATATGTGTCAAGTTTTGACTTTCCGGGGGGGCTAAAGACATGCAAGGAAGCTTCCTGAAGGCGGACATATCGGAACTCGGTTGCGCAAATGGCGGCGTCGCGCATTTGAGATGGAGAGGATCCCCTGCGCTGGGGCACCAGCATTGTTTCAATGTCGAAGCGTGCCCTGACGACGTGCGCAACGTTCTTTGGGGACTATCCGTGAGTAGAGTGGCGACGAAACCATTGCCGACGCGATGCTTTACCGTCTCATGTGGCGTCATCACTGGATCACGCACAGGTGGACCACTTAGAAAACATCCCCAAAACCCCAACGTCCTGGAGCCCGAACTCGATCTCAACTGCGGAAAAACCTACAATCGACATCGCGCAATGCCAGACCCGCCGAGTCGGTCACGATTCCAAATCGGCGATCAAGTTCGCTGAAGTACGCATCATCCTATAATACGCCGTGTTCGGCTCATCAACCTTCTACGCTGAGATAGGAAGCATGGACGACCAAACAGCGCGAAATGTACTCAGACAGGCTGATGGCTGGATCGACTGGAATGACGTCCGGAACGCGCCGGACTGGCGGCAAGGAAAGATTGTGCTGGACGGTAGATTTAGTGCAGACGAGCTTCGGCGAAACACTCGCTAGCAATAGTTGAGATCCCTGACCTCGCGCTTCTATCCGGGCCGTGATCCCCGTTACTATCTTCCCACCTCGATATTTGTGGCTTTGGCCTGCTAGGCCCCGCATGATTCGTCCCCCAGTGACCTGCTCCCAACGAGTAGAGCTAACCGGAACCTAGTAAAGTTCGTTTCGGAGAAGAAGACGAACATGAAGAAGCGCTTTACGGAAGGACAACTCATCGGTTTTCTGAAGGAAGCCGATGCCGGTGTGCCAGTCAAAGAGCTGAGCGAGAAGCAGGGGTTCAGGTCATGCATCGTTCTACACTTGGCATGCGAGAGGAGAGGAACTCATTTGGTGAAGGATCAGTTGCCCTTGGCGAGTTCGAGTGAATCGGGAAGGGTGCGCTTCGGTTCCGTGGCCCCCTCCCTCCTCTTCTAGATCCATCTATTTCTGACGAACGGCAGAAACGACCGAAAGGAAGAGGTGCACCATACGAGGGTCGAACTGCGAGCCTGCACCATCAACAATCGCCCGTATCGCCTGACTTCTGGGGATAGCGCGCTTGTAGACTCGCGCATACCGGATGGCGTCGTAGGCATCAGCGACTGAGACGAGACGCGCTGCCATCGGAATCGATTCGCCTCGAAGGCCGCTAGGATAGCCAGTTCCGTCCCATCTTTCGTGATGACACAGGGCCACCTCCCTGAGGAGACCAGCCAAATCGGATTGCGGAAAGCCGGAAGCTACCTGGTCAATCAGCTTCGCACCTAGTGCCGCGTGAGCCTTCGCCGCTGAGTATTCCGCTTTGTCAAGCGCACTCGGTTTGCCAAGGATTCGTGCCGATACAGCGGCTTTGCCTATGTCGTGAAAAAGCGCAGCAACTGACAGGCGCTTCGCCAAAATTTCGCAGGCGGTGTCCGTGTTCCAGCCCATCCCGCTCATCTTGCTCGTCATCCTACCCGCGAGTGCCGCGACGCGCTTGCTGTGATTGACTGTCTGCCGGATGACCACAGAATTGAGTTTGTAATCTAGGGACCCATTCACTTCGATAAAGCGCTGCAACGCGGCCAAGCGCAACCGCCGGGTAAGAGACGATCCGGGTTCCATCGGTCCATCTCGCTTAAGCGGTCGATGCTCAAACGTATTCGCGCGGCATCTTGGTCGCTCCCATTCCTCATTGGTTAGCTCATGAAAATGCATTCAAATCACCAAACGGTTTGATCGAACCATTAGACTTACGACGATCGTTTCGTGCGCGATCTGTTCCTTTCCCCAATACACGCAACTTCCCTCCAATTCGACAGACCGCTCCCTTTCAGAGGAGCCCCTGAGAACTCGTCGCCAACTTGTTGCCAGTTCCAGCGCGAGCTGAGGCCATGAACTGATTCGACACGGCGGATGATAAAGGTAAGTCCCGCAAACTCAAATCGACAAGAGGGCAAAGTGTGCGATGCGTCAAGGTATTCTTGCATTGACCATGGCGAGGCTTTTTCGATTTCCGGAGATGACGTCTCACAAGACACCTCTTGAGGGCCGAATCTCAGGGACCCGGACGGTCAGTTGAAACTCCCCCAGTTGTGGTCGCGTAAAATCCCCCACCGGGTGAAGCAGGACGAGGTCGAGTTTTAGTCCTCTTTCGTTTTCTGCGCAAGGGCCTCAGCGGCTTCCTTGAGCCGGTAGCTGCGGCCGTTGAACTCGAGCTGGTGGCAGTGATGCATGAGGCGATCCAGGATCGTGGTGCTCATTGTGTTGTCGCCCAGGTACGCGCCCCAATCTTGTACCACGCGATTGGATGTGACGATGATGCTCCGGCGCAGTTTGTAGCGCTGATGGACCAGCGTCTGCAATAGCGCGCCGGCCTCGTCAGGAATCGAGCGCGCCAGGAACAGGTCGTCCAGCACGAGCAGGTCCGCGTCGAGTATCGCGCGCAGCCGCGTCTGCCGCTGTTCGGGTGCGCTGAGCGCGTAGCGGTTAAAGAAGTCGTCAGTTTCGAGATACTGCACCTTGTGACCCTGGAGGATTGCCTGGTATGCGACGGCTTTGGCAACGTGTGACTTCCCGGTGCCAGGTGTTGCCTTTCGCCGTAAAGGAGCCGGGTGTTTTCGGCGTAATGGCGCCAGCGACAGGCGCCTGATTCGGGGCTCGAACGGGTATCAAGAATCCTTGTTTTTACCTCCTCTCGCAAGTGCTGATTTG
>NZ_JBFPKG010000071.1:0-27415 GCF_040948665.1 Paraburkholderia sp. BR14320 | reverse complement strand
CGTGAAACGACTCCACGCCGATGATAGTGCGGATTGCCCGTGTGAAAGTAGGTAATCGTCAGGCTCCCCCACAAGCCAGAAACCCCACCCCCAGCGGTGGGGTTTTTGCGTTTACGCGGCCGAAATCGTCAGAGATGACGTTTCCGTGACACGCCAGCCGCCTCAATTCGACAATACGACGCCCGAAGCTGCGCGCGTCAACTCTCTTTCAATCGTTCGCGCTATGCTCATGTATTCCTTTCGGAAGCGCTGGCATTGAACGCCCTATGAAATCAGATCTGGCATTGCAAACCTACGGCGCGGATTCGTCGGGTATGGTCTGCGGTTTCCGGTTTTTGCCGACGCTTGCCGGACGGCCGATCGACGCGGACGAAGTCATCGACTGGTTCCGCGAGCGTGAGGATGATGCCGACACTACCGCAAGGGACGCTGGCGAGTTTCTGTGGCTTCACTTCAATCTCGCGCATAGCGCGAGCGAGCGCTGGATGCGCACGCAACTCGATCTGCCCGAAGCGTTTTTCGACGCCTTGCGCGAAGGCTCGCATTCGACGCGGATCGAACATGCGGACGGCGCACTGCGCGCAGTCGTGAACGACGTCATGTTCAACCTCGAGTTCATCCCGTCCGAAATCGCGACGCTGTGGATCTGCGCAACCAAGCGGCTCATCGTAACCGCGCGGCTGAAGCCGCTGCGCTCGGTGGACCGTTTGCGCGCGTCGGTACGGCAAGGGGAAGTATTCAGGTCACCTGCCGAGCTGCTCGTTCATCTGATGCGCGACCAGGCCGACCTGCTCGTGCAGATCGTCCGCCGAACCAGCGCCGACGTCGATCGAATTGAGGACCGCTTCCTGTCGCAACGGCCGACGCAAAACCGCCTCGACCTCGGCGCGATGCGTCGCACGCTGACACGTCTGCAGCGGATGCTGGCACCCGAACCGGGCGCGATTTTCCGCTTGCTGGCGAGGCCGCCTCGCTGGCTTCACGTGGAAGACGTGCAGGACCTGCGTGAATCGACGGAGGAGTTCTCGGTCGTGCTTTCGGACGTGGCCGGATTGATCGAGCGGGTTAGATTGCTGCAGGAAGAAATCACCTCGCGACTCGAGGAGCAGAACAACCGCACGCTATTCACGCTGACGCTCGTCACGGTGCTGGCGATGCCAATCAATATCATTGCCGGTTTCTTCGGCATGAACGTCGGTGGCATTCCGCTCGCCGAGAACAAGCATGGATTTTGGGTGATGGTGCTGCTGGTCGCCGGTTTTACCGGGCTGACTGGCTGGTGGGCATTTCGCCGCAGAAGGGAGCGCTGAACGCGCAGCAGACTTGGCCCGCTTCTTACAAGGCCAAACCCACCGGCGTAATTGAAACCAGAAGATGCCCGTCTTCGAATACGCTTTGCAACGATTCGAAGAGGGCAAGTACTCGTCGATTAGCCGAGTGCGTTATTCGAGCGCGGCAGCCGGCCCAAAAAACTCATAACGGCTCTGCGATTCCGGCACGCCGATCGCCTTCAGGCATTTCTTGATCGCCTTCATGAACGCGATGGGCCCGAGGAAATACACGTCGACGTCGCGCGTTTCCGGCAGCCACTTCTTCAGATTCGCTTCGTCGACGTAACCGACCGCGTGCGCGTCGGCATCGCCGTCACGGCGCTGCTCGTAGCAATAGAAGCGCTTCAGTTGCGGATGGCGCGCGGCCAATGCATCGATCGCGCCGCGGAACGCATGCACGCCACCATGACGGGCCGCGTGAATGAAATGCACCGGACGATTGGTCTTCAGCGCGGCTTGCAGCATCGCCATCGTCGGCGTGATCCCGACGCCGCCACTGATCAGCACCAACGGTTTGTCGCCAGGTTGCAGCGTAAATTCGCCGGCCGGCGCGAACAGCTCGAGCGGGTCGTTTACCTTCATCTGCTCGTGCAGATACGTCGACACGGTTCCATTCGGTTCGCGTTTCACGCTGATGCGATATTCGCGACCATCGCTCATTGCTGACAGCGAATAATTGCGACGCACTTCTTCGCCGTCGATCACCAGCCGCACGCCAATGTACTGCCCCGGCTTGAATGCGAGCAATTCGCCGCCGTCATCGGGACGCAGATAGAACGACGTGATCTCGTCGCTTTCACGCACTTTGCGCGCGAGGCGGAACAGCCGCGTGCCGCGCCAGCCGCCGGGCGCTGCCGCGCTTTCGGCGTAGATCTTCTCTTCGAGTCCGATCAACAGATCCGCGAGTTGCTGATACGCGGCGGCCCACGCTTCGATCACGGCGTCGGTTGCGACGTCCGCGCCGAGTACTTCACGAATCGCGCGCAGCAGGCACTTGCCGACGATCGGATAGTGCTCAGGCTGCACGTTCAGCGACACGTGCTTGTTGATGACCTGCGCGACGAGCCCGCCCAGTTGTTCGAGCTGATCGATATGGCGTGCGTACATCACGACGCCGTTGGCCAGAGCGCGCGCCTGCGAGCCGCTCGCCTGGTGGGATTGATTGAAGATCGGGCGCACTTCCGGGTGCTCGCTAAGCATCACGCGGTAGAAGTGCGTGGTGAGCGCCTCGCCGCCGCTTTCCAGGAGCGGCACGGTTGCTGTGATAATGGCGCGGTGTTCGGCGGATAGCATATTTTCAAGTCCTGATGAGAGTCTGTGTGAGCGTCTGTCTATCAGCGAGTGTCGCAGCCGGTTTCGGCAGACTGCCTCTACTATCCACGAATCGTGCCAGGTATAAAATGTATGTAGATCAACGGTCTGGCAAATAGGATGGTTCATTCGACCCTAGTCGAAAAGACTCAACCCGCAGTCGATCTGACTGCCGAGGCAGTCCTCGACGTTCTTACCCCACTGATTCTCGACCTGTCGCGCGAGTTGTCCGAGCGCGAGCGTTATCGGCGGCTGCTCAGCGCGCTGCGCTCGCTGTTTCCTGGCGACGCGGCCGCATTGCTACGCCTGGAAGGCGATACGCTGGTGCCGCTGGCGATCGACGGCTTGAGCAGCGATACGCTCGGGCGGCGTTTTCGCGTCGCCGAGCACCCGCGCTTTCAGGAGTTGCTGGCCCAGCCAGGGCCGACGCGCTTCGCGGCTGACTCCGAACTACCCGATCCCTACGATGGCCTCGTGCAAGGCATGGCAGCCGGGCATCTCGAAGTGCACGACTGTCTGGGTTGTCCGCTGTTCATCCGCGGCGAGCCTTGGGGGTTGCTCACGCTCGACGCACTCGACCCGGCGCGCTTCAACACGCTCGACATGGCTTCGCTGCAAGCATTTCTCGGCCTCGCGGCTGCGACCGTCAGCGTCGTCGAACGCATCGACGCGTTGGCGCGCAATGGCGAAGAGGCGCAGCGTCGCGCGGAAGCTTATCGGCTGGCGAGCAGCGAGAGCCGGCGCGAGCTGATCGGCAGCAGCGAGGCGCATCGCCGGATGGTGGAGGAGATCGAGGTGGTCGCCGCCAGCGATCTGACCGTGCTCGTCACCGGGGAGACCGGTGTCGGCAAGGAGCTGGTCGCGAACGCGATCCACGCGCTGTCGCCGCGCGCGAACAAGCCGCTGATCAGCCTGAACTGTGCGGCATTGCCCGATACGCTCGTCGAGAGCGAACTATTCGGCCACGTGCGCGGCGCGTTTTCGGGAGCGTCGGCGGATCGGCGCGGCAAGTTCGAACTCGCCGACGGCGGCACCATTTTCCTCGACGAGGTCGGTGAGTTGCCGCTCGCGGTGCAGGCGAAGCTGTTGCGCGTCCTGCAGAACGGACAGTTGCAGCGCATCGGCTCGGACCACGAGCACAGAGTCGACGTGCGGCTGATCGCCGCAACCAATCGCGATCTCGCCGAAGAAGTGCGCGCGGGCCGCTTCCGCGCCGATCTCTATCATCGCCTCAGCGTGTATCCGCTGCGCGTGCCGCCGTTGCGTGAACGTGGCCGCGACGTGCTACTGCTGGCGGGCTTCTTCCTCGAAGACAATCGCTCGCGGCTCGGGCTGCTGAGTCTGCGGCTTGCGGCCGACGCGCAGGCCGCGTTGCTGCACTACTCATGGCCCGGCAATGTGCGCGAACTGGAGCATCTGATCGGACGCAGTGCGCTGAAGGCGTTGGCGGCCAGTCGTGAGCGTCGCCGTATTCTGACGTTGACGGCCGCGGACTTCGCGTTGTCCGACGCACAGAATCAGGAAGCCAATCAAACGGCCACGCAGAGCGAGCAAAGCGAGACGAAAGACTTTCGCAGTGCGGTCACCGAGTTCGAACGCAATCTCGTTCTCGAAGCGCTGATCCGCAACAGGCAAAACTGGGCGGCGGTCGCGCGCGAGCTGGGGCTGGACCGCGCGAATCTGAATCGGTTGGCCAAACGGCTCGGGCTCAAATAAGCGAGCAGATGAAGGAGCACCGTTGCAGTTCGGTAAAGCAATAAGGTCGGGCCGCGTCGAATCTCTGATCGCGCTGAAAACAGATTGTCAGTGCCGCGCGCCGCGCCTAACGTCTTAACCAAAGCCAAAGGCCCGCTTCGGAAAATCGAACTTCGCGGCACACAGCGCGTCGGTCATAGTGGGCCCTAACGAGGACCAACACACTAAACCAGGAGACTCCGCCATGTCCGCTGCCCCACAGAAGCTCGACGATTGGCTCAACAAGGAGGCGGTGGCCGAAGACGACATCACCGCGTTTCCGTTAGCCGCACTCGCCGCCACGCTCGATCGCGAGGAAAGCGGCGACACCGTGCCGCCGTTGTGGCACTGGCTGTACTTTCTTCCGGTCGCGCCGCTATCCGAAGTCGGTCCCGATGGACATCCGAAGCGTGGTGGTTTTCTTCCACCCGTGCCATTGCCGCGCCGCATGTGGGCTGGTGGCCGGCTCACGTTTCATGCGCCGCTGAAGATCGGTGAGCATGCGCGGCGAACTTCGACGATCGCCAATATCGAGGACAAGACCGGCCGCTCGGGCCGCCTCGTATTCGTCTCCGTGCAACATACGATCGAAGTCGATGGCGAGTTGAAGCTCGAAGAGGAGCACGACATTGTCTATCGCGACGCGCCGCACGAAGGGGCGCGGCCGCAACAGCCGGCGCCCGCGCCCGAAGGAGAAACGTGGAGCCGCACGATCGACGCCGATGCCGTGATGCTGTTCCGCTACTCGGCGCTGACTTTCAACGGCCATCGCATTCACTACGACCATCCCTATGTGACGCAAGTCGAAGGCTATCCGGGCCTCGTCGTGCATGGCCCGCTGATCGCGACGCTGCTCGTCGATCTCGTGCGCCGCGAACTGCCGCAAGCGACGCTGCAAAGCTTCGCGTTTCGCGCGCTTCGCCCGACCTTCGCGGATCAGCCGTTCACGGTATGCGGCAAGCCCGCCGCCGACGGCAAGACCATCGACCTGTGGGCGAAGGACCAGGAAGGTTATCTGACCATGCGCGCGACCGCCGCGCTCGCCTGAATTCCACGAGACTCGACTATGCAAACCACGCAACACGATTCGTTCCAGGACATTCGAGAGGCCGTGCGCGATCTGTGTCAGCAGTTTTCCGGCGAGTACTTTCGCAAGATCGACGAGTCGCGCGGCTATCCGGAAGAGTTCGTCGACGCGCTGACGAAGGCCGGCTGGCTCGCCGCGCTGATTCCGCAGGACTTCGGCGGCTCGGGGCTCGGGCTCACGGAAGCGTCGGTGATCATGGAAGAGATCAATCGCGCGGGCGGCAACTCGGGCGCATGCCACGGACAGATGTACAGCATGGGCACGTTGCTGCGGCACGGTTCGGAAGAACAGAAGCGCAAGTATCTGCCGAAGATCGCGAACGGCGACCTGCGTTTGCAATCGATGGGCGTGACCGAGCCGAGCACCGGCACCGATACGACGAAGATCAAGACTACCGCCGAGCGGCGCGGTGACCGTTACGTGATCAACGGCCAGAAGGTGTGGATTTCGCGCGTGCAGCACTCGGATCTGATGATCCTGCTCGCGCGCACCACACCGCTCGCGGACGTGAAGAAGAAATCGGAGGGCATGTCGATCTTCATCGTCGATCTGCGCGAAGCGATCGGGCATGGCCTGACCGTGCAGCCGATTTTGAACATGGTCAATCACGAGACCAACGAACTCTTTTTCGACAACCTCGAAATCCCGGCCGAGAATCTGATCGGCGAGGAAGGGCAAGGCTTCAAATACATTCTCGACGGCCTCAACGCGGAGCGCACGCTGATCGCCGCGGAGTGCATCGGCGACGGTTACTGGTTCGTCGATAAAGTCACCGAGTACGCGAAGGAGCGCGTCGTGTTTGGCAGGCCGATCGGACAGAACCAGGGCGTGCAGTTTCCGATCGCGCGTTCGTTCATCAACGTCGAGGCAGCGAGCCTGATGCGCTTCGAAGCGGCACGTCGTTTCGACGCGCAGCAGCCGTGCGGCGCGCAAGCGAACATGGCGAAGCTGCTCGCTGCGGACGCGTCGTGGGAAGCGGCCAATGCGTGCCTGCAATTTCACGGCGGTTTCGGCTTCGCATGCGAATACGACGTCGAGCGCAAGTTTCGCGAAACGCGTCTGTATCAGGTCGCGCCGATTTCAACCAATCTGATTCTCTCGTACGTGGCCGAGCATATTCTCGGGCTGCCGCGTTCGTTCTGACCCGCTGGCGGACATCATGAGACCACTCGACGGTATCAAGGTCATCACGCTCGAACACGCGATCGCCGCGCCGTTCTGCACGCGTCAACTGGCCGATCTCGGCGCGCGCGTGATCAAGATCGAACGGCCCGGCGTCGGCGATTTCGCGCGCGGCTATGACGAACGTGTGCATGGACTGTCGTCGCACTTCGTGTGGACCAATCGCTCGAAAGAAAGCCTTTCGCTCGACCTGAAGCAGCCCGCGGCGGCGGAGATTCTCGATGCCTTGGTTGCCGATGCAGACGTGCTCGTGCAGAACCTCGCACCGGGTGCGGCGGAACGGCTCGGCCTCGGCTACGACACGCTGAGCCAGAAGTATCCGAAGCTGATCGTCTGCGATATTTCCGGCTATGGCGCGGACGGTCCGTATCGCGACAAGAAGGCGTACGACCTGCTGATTCAAAGCGAGTCCGGCTTTTTATCGATCACCGGCTCTCCTGGCGCGCCAGCGAAGGCGGGCTGCTCGATCGCTGATATCGCGGCGGGCATGTACGCCTATTCGAACATCCTGAGCGCGCTGTTGCAGCGGGGACGCACGGGGCGCGGTTGCCGAATCGACGTGTCGATGCTCGAAAGCATGGTCGAGTGGATGGGTTATCCGCTCTACTACGCGATCGACGGTCAGCCGCAGCCCGCGCTCGCGGGCGCCGCGCATGCAACGATCTATCCGTACGGACCGTTTCCCGCTGGCGACGGCAAGACGGTCATGCTCGGCCTGCAGAACGAACGCGAATGGAAGCTGTTCTGCGATCGCGTGCTCGAACTGCCTGAGCTAACAACCGACGAACGCTTCGCATCGAACTCGAAGCGCACTGCGGCGCGCGAGGCGTTGCGCGAGGTGATAGTGGCGGCGTTCGCGAAGCTGAGCGCCGCGCAGGTGATCGAGCGACTCGATCAGGCAGGTATAGCGAACGCGCAGATGAATACGCTCGCGGACGTGTGGGCGCATCCGCAGTTGAAGGCACGCGAGCGCTGGCAGGAAGTCGGCACGGCAGCCGGCACGATACCGGCATTGCGGCCTCCGGGTTTGCCTTCCGACATCGAGCCTCGGATGGACCCCGTTCCCACAATTGGTCAACATACCGAATCGATTCTGCGTGAGCTTGGCTACGGCAAAGCTCGTATCGACGCGCTGCGCGCGGCCGGCACGATTTGATTCAGTAAGCCTATTTCGCTTCGCGCCCGCACGCATGTGATGCGGGATGACAAGCCGGTATTCCGAACGAACCCGATACAACCTGGCATCACACGGCGCACGACACTCATGACCGACCATCCCAGTCTCACGCTCGCCACTTTCGCCGCGCAACTCGACTTCGACAGCATCCCGCATGAGGTCGTCGAGCGGACCGTCAACCTGTACGTCGATTGGCTCGGCTCGGCGCTGGCCGGCAAAGGCGCTCGCCCGGTGGAGACGATCGCTCGGTTTGCGCGCGCGGCAGCTGGTGCGACTAACGAGGGCCGCTGCGAGGTGCTGATCGATCGCGGCCGCACCACGCCGTATTTCGCCGCGATGATCAACGGCGCCGCATCGCATTTCGCCGAACAGGACGACGTGCACAATGGCTCGGTGTTTCATCCCGCGACCGTGGTGTTTCCGGTTGCGCTCGCGTTGGCACAGGCAAGGCGAGCGCCGGGGCGCGACTTCATCGCGGCGGCCGTGGCGGGATACGAGATTGGTATTCGCATCGGCGAATTTCTCGGGCGCTCGCACTACAAGGTGTTTCACACCACGGGCACGGTCGGCACGGTCGCGGCGGCCGCAACTGCAGGACGTTTGCTCGGTTTGTCGCCATCGCAGATGCTCGATGCGTTCGGCTCGGCAGGCACACAGGCGAGCGGCTTGTGGGAATTTCTGCGCGACGCCGCCGACTCGAAACAACTGCATACCGCGATGGCTGCCGCGAACGGCCTGATGGCCGCGCAACTCGCCGCCGACGGCTTCAAAGGAGCGACGCATATCCTCGAAGGCGCGCAAGGCATGGCCGCGGGCATGTCGAGCGATGCCGATCCGACTCGGCTCGTCGATCGGCTCGGCAGCCGCTGGGCGACCGCGGAGACGTCGTTCAAATATCACGCGGCGTGCCGCCATACGCATCCGGCCGCCGATGCGCTGCTCGCCGTGGTGCGGGCGCATCGTCTCGCGCCGCGCGACATCGCGACGGTCGTCGCGCACGTGCATCAAGGCGCGATCGATGTGCTCGGTCCCGTGATCGCGCCGCGTACCGTGCATCAGGCGAAGTTCAACATGGGTACGGTGCTCGGACTCGTCGCGCATCACGGCTATGCGGGCGTGACCGAATTCGAGCAGGATTTCGACGCGAGCGAGATCGTTGCGTTTCGCGACAAGGTCACGATGACGCTCGACGCTGAAGTCGACGCCGCCTATCCCGCGCGCTGGATAGGCAAGGTCACGGTGACCACTGCCGACGGCCGTGTTTTCGACGGGCGTGTCGATGAGCCGAAGGGCGATCCAGGGAACACGTTGTCGCGCGAGGAGATTGCGACGAAGCTGCATCGGTTGGCGGCATTCTCGGGTGCGGCTAGTGACGAGGAGGCGGCGCAACTGCTTCGCCGCGCGTGGCGTGTTGCCGAAGTGGCGCAGATGGGCCCGGTATTCGATTCAGCCCCGCGCACGATGGTGGCGGCATGAGCGCGCTGCCCCGGTCATATCTTTTCGTGCCTGGGAATCGGCCTGAGCGGTTTCACAAGGCCTATGCGGCCGGCGCGGATGCGGTGATTCTCGATCTGGAAGACGCGGTGCAGCCGGATCAGAAAGTGCCGGCGCGTGCGGCGGTGGTGGCCGCGGTATCGGCTAACGCATCGGGGGCCGTGTGGGTGCGTATCAATGGCTCGGATACGCCCTGGTTTCCAGATGACGTTGCGACGCTCGTTGGTCAGAGCGGTGTCGCCGGAATTGTGCTGCCGAAGGCTGAGACGCGCGAACAGATCTGCGCGGTGCTGGCGAACGCGCATCCGGCGTTGAGCGTACTGCCGATTGTCGAGACTGCGCGCGGGTTCGCGAATCTTGCGGAGCTATGTGGCACGCCGCGCGTGCCGCGTATCGTGTTCGGGACGCTGGATTTTCAGGTCGATCTCGGCATCGATGGGGATGGCGAGGAGTTGCATCTGTTTCGCTCGCAGATCGTGCTTGCGTCGAGGCTGGCCGGCATCGGTGCACCGGTGGATGGCGTATCGACGGCCATTACCGATGCTGATGCGGTGCAAGCCGATGCACGGCGCGGGCGGCGGTTTGGTTTCGGCGGCAAGCTTTGCATTCATCCGAAGCAGATCGAGGCGGTGCACCGCGCATATGCATGGAGTGACGCCGAGGTGGAGTGGGCGCGACGCGTGCTTGCGGCTGTCGAGGCCAGCCATGGCGGAGCGGTTGCCGTGGATGGAAGGATGGTCGACATGCCGGTGATCCTGCGGGCGCGGAGAGTTTTGGGCCACTCCGAAAGATTCTGACAATGCGGCTTTCGTCGTGCCTTCATAGCAGGATTCCTATACATTGCCTGCCGGTCATTCGGACGACGTACCAGTAAGGAACTCACCCAAGGGAATACCCTCCCATCACCACACTTGAATAGTTAGCAGGTCACATGCTAGATTGAATTGTTAGCGGTAACAACGCTCGCCGAAAAAGCAAAAAGATCTATTCCTTTCAGCACGTCAGAAACATACCCTCCCGATGAGTACTATTCAAAATCCAGTTCTGCGCGGCTTCAACCCGGACCCTTGCGTATGCCGTGGCAAGGATGCGTGGTATATCGCGGTTTCAACGTTTGAATGGTATCCGGGCGTTCTCATTTACGAATCGAAAGACTTCGTCAACTGGGAACTCAAGGCCACGCCTCTGGACAGGTTATCGCAATTGAACCTGATCGGAGAGCAGCCGTCCGGAGGCATATGGGCGCCAGCCCTGTCCTATCACGACGGTCTCTATTGGCTCGTCTATACCGACACCAAGGCATGGAAAGGCGAGCAGAAGATCTCCCCGCTGCGCGACATGCACAACTACGTCGTGACCGCCCCCGACATTACTGGACCCTGGTCGGAGCCCGTGCATCTCGTGTCCGGTGGATACGATCCATCCCTGTTCCACGACGAATCCGGCAAAAAGTGGCTCGCTTATATCCGGCGCGACTTCAGAGGAATCCACGAAGATCTTTTCGTCGGAATCGTTCTGCGGGAATACTCGGTGCAGGAGGAAAAGCTGATCGGTGAAGAGCGCGTCATCTATAAAGGCGCCAACCTGAAGACCGATTACTTCATGAAATGTCAGATATACGAGGCCCCTCATTTGCTGAAGAAGGGGGACTGGTACTACCTGATCACGGCGGAGGGCGGCACAGGCTATACGCACGCAACGTGCGTATCCAGGTCCCGCGATATCTTCGGTCCATACGAGCTTCATCCTGACACGCCCATGCTCACGTCGCGCGACGCGAACGGACGGATCCAGCGGACCGGCCACGGCAATCTGGTCGAGGGTCCGAACGGCCAGTGGTACATGACGTACCTCGGATCGAGACCAATCGATGCGCAAACGAAGCGCTCGCCGCTAGGACGTGAGACCTGCATCGCCCCGATCGAATGGCGTGACGGCTGGCCCTGCCTCGCCACTGGCGGAGTGGTCCCCGCCGAATCTTTTGCGATCGACTCGGAGATCGAGCAAAGGCTCGACAGCAGTTGGGCGATCGATTTCGGACAATGCGCCGCTCTGCCGCTGGAATTGCAGAGTCTGCGCATTCCCATCAGTGACGACTGGTGCAATCTTCACGATCGTCCGGGCTATCTGCGAATCAGGGGGCAAGAGTCACCGACTTCGCGATTCCATCAAAGCATGCTGGCCTGTCGCATCCGTGACTGGCAGTTCGAAGTCGAAACGGCGCTGGAATTTTCGCCGAAGTCATATCTGCACATGGCTGGGCTCATGGCGCGTTACGACGAGAACACCTTCTACTACCTGTTCGTCACGCGCGACGACGACGGCACGAAAATCCTGTCGTACATGGAAATGGATGCCGGCAGCTTCGCCTATAGCAATCGACTGGCGACGCTGCCCGAGTCCACCGGGATCGATCTGCGGATTCGCGTCGTGGATGCGAAACTGCGCTTCTTTTATCGCGTCGCACACGGTGACTGGAAGGACCTCGCACTGGAAAAGGATTTCACGAAACTCAGCGATGAATATGCCACCCCAATCGGCTTCACGGGGGCTTTCGCAGGTATCACCGCCAACGACATGCTGGGCTTTCGCGAACCTGCTGACTTCAGGTCGTTCTCATATCGCCAACTGACCGGCTAGAGCCCGGATTTCGTTTCACCGCTGTCGCTTAATAATAAGGAAGACCTCATGCGCTTTCGTTGGAGACATCGCTATCTCGTGCTGCTGATTCTGTTCGCGATCTATCTGCTCTGTTACATGGACAGAATGATCATGGCAGCAGCTATTCCATTTATTGCGTCCGAGTTTCATCTGTCGGCGATGGAAATGGGAGGAATCCTGAGTGCGTTCTTCTTCAGCTACGCGCTATGTCAGATTCCGGCCGGCCTGCTTGCAGACAGATTCGGCCCGCGGTTGATGACCACGATCGGCATCACGTGGTGGACGATTTTCACCGCGCTTACCGGACTGTGCAATTCGCTCGGATTGATGCTGGTGGTGCGGGTCGCATTCGGCGTCGGCGAGGCGCTGTTTCCTCCGGCGGCGTTCAAGGCACTGTCGGCATGGTTCCCGAAGCGCGAATTGGGCAGGGCGACCGGGCTGATGATGACCACGAATGCGCTGGGACCCGCTCTGGCTCCGCTGTTCGTGGCGGCCGTGATGGCCGCATGGGGATGGCGCGCGATTTTCACGAGTCTGTTCATCCCCGGTATCGCGATGGCGATATTCGGCTGGCTCTATATCAGAAACAGCCCGAAGGATAGCAAGCACGTTTCGAATATCGAATTAGAGGAAATCGGCACCAGCGAAAAGGCTCAGTCTGGCTCCGCCGGCAAAGCGGATTTCGCTGGACTGGTGAAAACGCCGCTGGTCTGGTGCTGCTTTGTCACCTTGTTCGTATTCAGCATCGCCTCGTGGGGCATCATGAGCTGGTTCCCGACGTATCTGCTGAAAGCGCGCGGCCTTTCGACGGCCAAAATGGGCATCATGGCGTCGGTGCCATTTCTGGTCGGTACGATTGCCTATTGCATCACGGGCTTTCTCTCCGACAAGTTCTTCCGCAATCGTCGCGAACTGCTTGTCGTCCTCGGCTGCGTCGTGGCCGCCATCTTTGCCTATCTGACTGCCCATGCGGAGACCGCTGAAACCGCGGTGTTCTATCAGACGATCGGCTATTTCTTCTCGACCATGGCCGGCTGTTCGTTGTACACGATCCCGAACGTCGCGCTACCGAACAAGGTCGTCGGATCGGCAATCGGCTTTGTCAATGCAGCGGGTCAGTTGGCAGGATTTCTTTCCCCGCTGGTCGTCGGTTACATCCTGACCACGACGAAGAACGACTTTAATGTCGTGTTCCATCTTTTCGTCGGCTGCTTCTTGGTGGCTTCGGTCTCCGCATGGTTCATCAATACGAGGACGGATCGCAGCGACACCGTCATTCGGGCCGACGGTAGAAAAGTGGCGGCGCAGAACCAGACAGCCGGCTAAATGGCGCGACGGGGCTTGGGCCGGCGATAATGCCGGCTCATCGCCTGTTTTGATTCGCGCGACCATGAAATCGAGGATCGAAAATTTTTCGAGCGGCATTAGCGTATTTGCGGCGGTAGTGGACGCCGGTACGTTCGCCGCTGCGTCGGAAGTGATTGGAATGTCGCCGCCCGGTGTGAGCCGGGCGATTGCAAGGCTGGAAAAGAGATTGAAGATCCGGCTCTTCAACCGGACCACGCGTTCCGTATCCCTGACGGACGAGGGCCGCCGCTTTTACGAGCAGGTCATGCCGCACCTCGCAGGGCTGGAAGAAGCCGCCGTGGCCGCGGCTGGCGGAGCATCGGCGGTGCGAGGAAAGTTGCGGGTCAACCTCGATCCGGTGTGTTACCGGGCGATACTCGGGCAACGCCTCGACCAGTTCATGGACGCGCATCCTGAGCTCGAAATCGAGTTCATCGCGCGCGACCATCTCGGCGATCTGGTTCTCGAGGGCTTTGATCTCGCGTTGCGGTTCGGTGAGCCGAGGACATCTTCCCTCGTCGCACGCAAGCTGCTCGAGACGGCCGTGGTCACGGTCGCCGCTCCGTCGTACATCGCGCGACGTGGGCGTCCGGCAAAGCCGGAAGATCTCGAAGGCCCAGGTCACCGATGCCTGGAATTTCGTAATCCGGAGACGGGCAAGCCGTTCCCCTGGGAATTCCATCGCAAACGCAAGCACACTGTAATTGCACCGCGCGGGCGATTGACGGTGAACGATCCTGGCGCGCTACTGAATGCGTGCCTTGCTGGCTCCGGTATTGCGCAGATGCTTCTTTTCGGTGCCGAGCAACTGATTGCCGAAGGTCGGCTGATCAATCTCTTTCCCGATTGGCCTGACGAGCGCTATCCCCTGTACGCCTGCTACCCGTCACGCCATCACATTCCGGCGAAGACGCGTGCTTTTCTGGACTTCGTCGTCGAATTGGCAAACGCTCACTAGCGAGCGGCCGCTACTCAAACGGCCTGCGTTAACCGACCTCTACGCGGTTCCTCCCTCTGTCCTTGGCGCGATACAGCGCCAGGTCCGCGCGCTTGACGATGGCGCCGACGTCATCCTCACCAGGCAGGCGCTCGGTCACGCCGATGCTGACCGTAAATGGAATCGGCTTGCCGAGCCGCCACGGATGCTCGAAGTTCTGCTGCTCGATCGTCTGGCGCAAGTCTTCTGCCACGCCCGTCGCCTGTTCGATATCGAGGCCCGGCAGCGCGGCGACGAACTCCTCGCCGCCCCAGCGGGCAAACACGCCGATGCGCCAATCGGCGTTCATGACGACCTTGGCCATCACGCGCAGCACTTCGTCGCCAATGTCGTGTCCGTAACTGTCGTTGATCTTCTTGAAGTAATCGATATCGAGGAGAAAGATCGAAAGCTTGCTGTCCGACCCCAGCAGGTTCTCGACCGTGTCCGCGAATTCCCTGCGGTTGGGCAGGCCGGTCAGCTCGTCGGTCACGGCCTGCTTCTGCAGCAGGTCCATCAATTGAACACGATCGGCGATGTCGCGAATCACGGCGGTGAATTCGATCAGGCCGCCCACGTTGATCTTCGAAATCGCGATTTCGACGGGCAGCAGCGAGCCGTCTCGATGCAGGCCATAGACGCGATTGCGCTCGTCCATTTGCCGCGAGCGCACCGGCGAGCGGGCGAACTGATGGACGTACTGGGAGTGATTGGCGCGATAGCGCTCGGGCAGCAGTTCCGTGATGGGGTGCCCCACCATCTCGTCGGCCGAATAGCCGAAAAGGTTTTCCGCAGCGCGATTGAACAGAGTGATGCAGTGCTGCTGGTCGATCGTAATGATCGCGTCATAGGCGGCATCCACCACCGAGCGGAAACGCGACGTGCTGACTTCGAGCTCGTGCGTCAACTCCATCTTTGCGGTGATCTCGAGACCCGTCACCATGATTTCGATCACCGAGTTCGCGCCTCTGTTGTGCCGCAGCGGTTTCAACGACAGGCGCCACCAGTGGGTTCCGTCTCTCAGGTCATAAGCCTGCTCGAGTTCGCGGGCGACGCCGGATTCAAAGCATTCGCTGAGCTTCTGACGGAATTCGGTTCGTGCGTAATTGGGAATCAGCGTGTCGAATGACGCGGGGAACGATTTGATGCTGTTGCGCTTGCCGCCCGTCATTTGCATGAATTGGTCGTTGCAGGCGGAAACAAACAGCTGCCCCCTCTCATCGCGTCCGATGATCGCGACGCTTGCGGCGATTTCGTCGACGATCGTCCGCATCGTGCAGGACCAGTCATCAACCATTCTGCCTCCGAGAATTTACCTGAATGCCCCGCATATTCTCCTGAACCGCATGCACGTCTACATGCAAATCATTCGGTGCGACGGGCTCCGAAGCTCGATATCGAGCCGCTTTGCAAATGGGTGCGGCCGGCCAACATCCGGGGGCAGTACACCGACAGAGTAGGCCGTAGTCCGATTTTTGGGAAGAATTTATTCCTGGAAATGAAGTACCAGACTCTGATGCACTGAAGCCTTTCAGGTATGCAAATCGCTTCTTCTTCATCCCTTAATCAAACCGGAACACTCACCTCCAAAAAACCCAATTCCCACTCCACGTCGCCTGTCGCACTCTTGAAGCCAACGGCCCGCGCGATCCAACTACGGCCGTTCAGCGCTCTGCGCCGAGCCGCCGCATCCAACGAAGGCAGCCTCGCAGAACTGCTCCGCGCACGCGAGCCTCTCGCCCGTGCACCGCCTAAAAAGACAGGAGACACAATTTGCCAGCCCCCATCAACTCCGGCGCACGCCTCGACCGCCTGCCGATCAGCCGCTTTCACTGGAACATCCTCGGCCTGATCGGCGCAGGCGCTTTCCTCGACGCCTTCGACATCTATCTCGCCAACGGCGCGCTCGCGGCGATGGTCAAAACCGGCTTCACCGATCTGCGCCTCGGCTCCTTCTTCATCTCCGCGACCTTCATGGGCATGATGATCGGCGCGGGCCTGTCGGGCTATCTCGGCGACCGCTTCGGCCGACGCTATTCGTATCAGGCCAATCTCGCGATCTTCGGCCTCGCATCGCTCGCCGCCTGCTTCGCGCCGGACATCTACTGGCTGATCCTGCTGCGCTTCATTATGGGCATCGGCCTAGGCGCCGAACTCGTGGTCGCCGCCGGCACGCTGTGCGAATTCGTGCCACCCGCCACGCGCGGCCGCTGGACCGCGTTGCTCGCGCTGATCATCAACTCCGGTCTGCTCGGCGCGACCGCGGTCGGCTATTGGGTGATTCCGCATCTCGGCTGGCGCTACATGTTCGCGATCGCGGGTGTCGGCGCGATGATCGTGTGGTTTCTGCGGCATCGGATGCCGGAGTCGCCGCGCTGGCTCGAAACTGTTGGCCGGCTCGAAGAGGCGGAGGCCACCGTCGCGGCGATCGAGCGCCAGGTCGAGGCGCGCGTCGGCAAGCTGCCGCCGGTCGCGCGCGTGGTCAGTCACGAGGTGCCGGCCGCGCCGTTCTCGGCGCTGTTCGCGCGCGGCATGATCGGCCGCACGCTGGTCGCCGCGCTGACCTGCATGGCGATCAACATGTCGCTGTACGGTTTCGTCGCGTGGCTGCCGACGTTCTTCGTCAAGGAAGGCCTGACCATCGTGCAGTCGCTCGGCTTCGTGCTGCTGATGTCGTTCGGCGCGCCGGCCGGCGCGGTGGTCGGTTATCTCGTGACGGACCGCCTCGGGCGGCGCAACGGCATCGTGCTGTTCTCGCTGGCAACGATCGTGCTCGGCTTCGTCTACGTGCAAATGCGTGCGCCGGTGCCGATCGCGGTCGTCGGCTTTGCGCTTGTCACGACGATCTACACGGTCTGCACGCTCGGCCTGTTCGGCTATATCCCCGAGCTGTTTCCGACCGCGCATCGCTTGCGCGGCACCGGCGTGGCCGGCACGTGCGGCCGCGCGGCGTCGATGTCGACACCGTATGTCGCACTGCTGCTCTACACGCAGTTCGGCGTGACGGGTGTGCTGACGATGGTCGGTGGCGTGCTGTTGCTGCTGAGCATCGCGATTCTCGCGCTGCGCATCGAAACGAGCCAGCAGACGCTCGAAGAGATCTCGCCCGATGCCGAGCTGATACCGCAAGCGGAGATGATGCAAGAGTCGGCTTAGGCCGTACGCGCATGAAGGGGGGCCGTCGATTCGGATCTTTCCTCGGCTAAATTTTCACCACACCTGGTTAAGATGAAAGTCTGTCCTGCTCATGCTTCGCTAGCAGCTTTCATCATGCACTTCGATTTCGTCGATTTACGCCTGCTCATGCACATCGCCGACACGCGCAACCTCGCGCGTGCGGCGGAGCGTTCGCACCTGTCGGCGCCGGCCGCCAGCAACCGGGTCAAGAATCTCGAGGAGCAGCTCGGCATCAAGCTGCTCTATCGAACCAGCCAAGGCGTGACGCCGACACCCGCGGGCGAGTCCTTCGTGCATCACGCGCGGCTCGTGCTCGAACGCGTCGAGCATCTGGCCGGCGATATGCAGGAGTACGGCGATGGCATCAAGGGCCACGTGCGCATCTGGGCCAACACGACCGCGATCAGCGAGTTCCTGCCGGCCGTGCTGAGCCGTTTTCTGCGCGATCACCCGGACGTGAACATCGATCTGCGCGAGGTGCTGAGCGGCGAGATTGTCAAGGGCGTCGCCGACAGTGCGACCGATATCGGCATCGTCGCGGGCAATGTGCATGCCGAGCATCTGCAGATGCTGCCGTATCGCGACGATCGGCTCGTGCTCGTGACGTCGTGCGAGCATCCGTTCGCGAGGCAGGCGTCGGTCGATTTCTCGCAGGTGCTGAACGCGAACTTCGTCAGCCTGCCGACGTCGAGCGCAATCCACGCGTTCATCACGAGCGCCGCCGATGCGCTCGGCGCGCGTCTCAAGCTTCGCATCCAGGTCGGCAACTTCGAGGCCGCGTGCCGGATGATCGAGGCGGGCGTCGGAATCGGCATCGTGCCGGAATCGGTCGCGCTGCGGCACAGGAAGACGATGCAGATCGCGATCGTCGGCCTGAACGATCCGTGGGCCGAGCGTAAGCTGAAGATCTGCGTGCGCAGTCTGCAGGACTTGCCGCCGTTCGCGCGTGTGCTGGTCGATCGGTTGATGGCGGCGGCGGAAGGGGACGGCGCGACCGATCCTTGACGCTCGACGCGCGGGCTTGGCACATCCGCCTGAGTCCCGACTGAAGTTTCCTTCCGGAAACAATGCCGCCTTTTGTCAACCGGTGTTTCACTCTCCGGGCATCTCCTTGCCGCCACACAAAGCCGCGTGTATAGTTTCCGAACTTACTCTTGTTTCGCATCGGAAATTAAAGGGGTTCACATGGACGCGTCCACCATCCTCGCCGATCTCGGCATTGCCCACGCCGCGCAAGCCGGCGATATCGCGGTTCATTCGCCAATCACCGGCGAGCTCATCGGCCGTGTGGCCAGCCAGACGGCGGCTGAGGTCGACGCGGCGCTTGCCCGGGCCAAAGACGCGTTCGCCGTATGGCGCAACGTGCCGGCCCCGCGCCGCGGCGAGCTGGTGCGGCTGCTCGGCAATCGGCTACGCGAACAGAAGCACGCGCTCGGCAGTCTCGTTTCGCTGGAGACCGGCAAGATCCTGCAGGAAGGCATGGGCGAAGTGCAGGAAATGATTGACATCTGCGATTTCGCGGTCGGTCTGTCGCGCCAGTTGTACGGCTTGACGATCGCGTCCGAGCGCCCGGGTCACCGGATGGCGGAGTCGTGGCATCCGCTCGGCACCTGCGTCGTGATCTCCGCGTTCAACTTCCCGGTGGCGGTGTGGTCGTGGAATGCGGCGCTCGCGCTGGTGTGCGGCAACGCGGTGATCTGGAAGCCGTCGGAAAAGACGCCGCTGTCGGCGCTCGCGGTGAACAAGATTCTCGAAGACGCGCTGAAGGAATTCGGCGATGCGCCGGCTGGCCTCGCGGCGCTGATCATCGGCGGCCGCGACGTCGGCGAAAAGCTCGTGGCCGATCCGCGCGCGTCGATCGTCAGCGCGACGGGCAGCACGGAAATGGGGCGCAAGGTCGGCGTCGAGGTGGCGAAGCGCTTCGGCCGCTCGCTGCTCGAACTCGGCGGCAACAATGCGGGCATCGTCGCGCAGACGGCGGACCATGAACTCGCGATGCGCGGCATCCTGTTCTCGGCGGTCGGCACGGCCGGTCAGCGCTGCACGACGCTGCGGCGTCTGTTCGTGCACGACAGCGTGTACGAAAAGACCATCGAGCGTCTGAAGCAGTTGTATAGCCGCGTGCCGATCGGCAATCCGCTCGAAAAGGGCACGCTGATGGGGCCGCTGATCGACCGTCAATCGTTCGATCGCATGCAGGAAGCGCTGCAGCAGGCGAAGGCCGAGGGCGGCAAGGTGTTCGGCGGCGAGCGCGTCGAAGTGAAGGGTTATGAGGGCGGCTACTACGTGCGTCCGGCCATCGTCGAGATGCCGTCGCAGACGCCGGTCGTGCTGAAGGAAACCTTCGCGCCGATTCTGTACGTGCTTCGCTATGCCGATTTCGCCGATGCGGTCGAGGCGAACAATGCCGCGCATCATGGTCTGTCGTCGTGCGTGTTCACGAGCGACCTGCGCGAAGCGGAGCGCTTCCTGTCCGCGTCGGGCAGCGACTGCGGCATCGCCAACGTCAACATCGGACCGAGCGGCGCGGAGATCGGCGGCGCGTTTGGCGGCGAGAAGGAAACGGGCGGCGGGCGCGAGTCCGGTTCGGATGCGTGGAAGGCGTATATGCGTCGCGCGACCAATACCGTGAACTACTCGTCGGCGCTGCCGCTGGCGCAGGGTATCGACTTCAATCTCGACTGACGCGCGCATGCGTGACGTCGCCGTCAGGCGCGCCACAGCCGCGCGTTGCAGATAGCAATCCGTTTGCGCCGCCCGGCGTTCCGGAGCGGCCACGTTACTCGTGGGGTAAGACGTGAGTTCGAAAGTCGTGATCGTCGGCGGTGGGGTAATCGGCAGTTCGATTGCGTATTTCTTGCGGCTGTCCGATCCGACGGTCGGCGTCACAGTGATCGAACGCGATCCGAGCTATGCGCGTTCGTCGTCGGCCTTGTCGGCGGCGTCGATCCGGCAGCAATTTTCTACGCCGCTTTCCATTCAGATGTCGCTGTTCGGCATCGAGTTTCTGCGTTCGATCGGCGAGCGGCTCGAAGTCGACGGTACGCGGCCGTCGATCGATCTGCACGAAGGCGGCTACCTGTTTCTCGCGACATCGGCCGGTGAAGCGACACTGCGCGAGAATCACGCGCTGCAAAAAAGCCTCGGCGCGGACATCAGCCTGCTCGACACGCACGGCTTGCAAACGCGCTTCCCGTGGCTCAATACCGACGATCTCGTTGCCGGCGCTTTTGGCGAAAGCGGCGAGGGCTGGTTCGACGGCTACGGTCTCGTACAGGCGCTGCGCAAGAAAGCGCAGGCGCTCGGCGCGCGGTATGTTGCGGCCGACGTCACCGCGCTGCATCGCGACGGCAGCCGCGTCACGCAGGTACGAACCGCGGACGGCGAGACCTATGCTTGCGACGTCGTCGTCAACGCGGCCGGCGCGTGGTCGCGCAAAGTCGCGCAAATGATCGGCATCGACCTGCCCGTCTTTGCGCGGCGGCGCAGTATCTTCAATGTCACGTCGCCGGCGAGGCTCGAACGCTGTCCGCTGCTGATCGATCCGAGCGGCGTGTACTTCCGGCCGGAAGGCAATTCGTATATCTGCGGCACGTCGCCATCGGCCGATAACGACCCGGACGATCTACCGCTCGACGAAGTCGATCACGCGCTATTCGACGACGTGATCTGGCCGACGCTCGCGAATCGCGTGCCGCAATTCGAGGCGCTGCGCGTGCAGAACTGCTGGTCCGGCTATTACGAATACAACGTGCTCGATCAGAACGCGATCATTGGCCATCATCCGGATGTCGATAACTGCATCTTCGCGAACGGCTTCAGCGGCCACGGTTTGCAGCAAGGCCCGGCAACCGGACGCGGCATCAGCGAATTGATTCTGCATGGCCGCTATACGACGCTCGACCTCGGTTCACTGAGCTTCGCGCGCGTGCTTGAAAACCGGCCGATCATCGAGAAGAACGTGGTGTAGCCAGCGCCTTGTATGGCCCGATGGGGGGTCATGCGGAAAACGCAATAACTAGTGCATAGATATCGTTTGCCGCAGATCCCGCCGATGGCCACAATCGACGCCGATCGTCTTCGACATCCGAATCGATACCACACGAAAGGCAGGCGGCCGTCATGATGTTCTCGTTCAATCCCGCATTCGAAGCACCGAGCGGCTCGCCGATCCGCGAGCTGTTCAAATACCTCGCGCAGCCCGGCATGATCTCGTTTGCCGGCGGCTATCCGGCGAGCGATCTGTTCGACCATGAAGGACTCGATGCCGCGGCCGCGTGCGCCTCGCATCAGCCGACGCTGTGTCTGCAATACGGCCCGACCGATGGCATCGCTATCCTCAAGGAACAGCTCGCGCAACTGATGGCACGGCGCGGCGCGCCCTGCACGCCAACAGAGCTGCTGGTGACGACCGGTTCGCAACAAGGCTTCGATCTGCTGCTGCGGGTGATGGTGGCGCCCGGCGACGTCGTGCTCGTCGAGCAGCCCGCATATCCGGCCACGTTGCAGGCGCTGAAGCTGCAACAGGCTGACGTCGCCACGGTACCCGTGGATCAGCACGGACTCGACGTCGCGAAGCTCGCCGCAGTGCTCGAATCGGGCACGCTGCGTCGCGCTCCCAAGCTGCTGTACACGGTGCCGACCTTCGCGAATCCGACTGGCGCGACGTTGTCGCTCGAACGTCGAATCGCATTGTTGAAACTGGCGGTGCGTCATCGGTTCGTGATAGTCGAAGACGATCCGTACGGTGATCTGCGTTTTGGCGGCACGGCCGTGCCTTCGCTTTTCGCGTTGAGCGAGCAGGTGCCCGGTTCGCGCGACTGGGTCGTGCATTTTTCGAGTCTGTCGAAAATCGTCGCGCCGGGTTTGCGGGTCGGCTGGATGGTCGCGCACGGGGAGATCGTGCGGCGCTGCGTGGTCGCCAAGCAGACGGTCGATCTGTGCAGCGCGCCGTGGACCCACGTGATTGCGGCCGAGTACCTCGCGAGCGGCGCGTTGGAGCGTCATCTGCCGCGCATCATCGATGCGTATGCGGTGAAATGCCGCGCGCTATGCGATGCGCTCGATACTCATCTCGCACAGCACATCGCGTTTCATCGTCCGGCCGGCGGCATGTTTGTGTGGGCGCGTCTTAACGCGGCGCGCGATGCAGCCGACTATCTGCGCATGTGCATTGAACAGAACGTGATGTTCGTGCCGGGCGTCGCGTTCTACAAGGACTCGGTCGATAGGGCGGCGCTGCGTCTGTCGTTTGCCGCGCCGGGTGTGGATGAGATTGAAACCGGCGTGCATCGAATGAAGCGCGCGCTCGAGCTGTACTTCGAGGGGCAATAAAACCCGCAATGCATCAATACAATCCGCGCAATGCGGAAATTACCCGGCTAGCATCTAATGTGCAGCCGGGTTTTTTTATTCCAATGCCAAAAATTGTGGCGATTTAGCAGAATTCACCGCATTCCTTATTAATTGTGAAATTGCGTTGAGTGCGAATACGCAATCGTTTTCGTCCGCGTAAGCCGCTTCCTCAGGTCGGCCGTGGCAAGCTTCGGCCACGTCCGGAGGATTACCACGGCGGGCGGTGCGCACTCGCGAGCGGACCGTCAAATGATCGCCGCAATGAAATCTTTATTGCGTGCGGTAATTCGAAATTATGCGAATTGAATATATTCGCGCGTTGCCAAATTTCGTAATGAAAATGGCCGATTTATATGCGAAATGCCATTTATAAAGATAAGAAACCGTGTAATTATGTGTTTGCCGGTCGGTTTCCGTTTTGCGTGATTCCCTGCGTGTCTGAGAGACAGGTTTTGCATGGGCTCGCGCCACGCGAGCCGACCTTCGCACGGGAAAGCACCGTCGCCCGTCGCGTTCGCCCACGCATGCCGCATATGAGTGCCGCACGAGCATGCGTGAGCGGGCCACAAAAACGTTAAATGAAGAAGAAAAGAGGGCAACGCAATGAATTCACTCGACGAGAAGCGGCCGCTGTTGATCTACGACGGCACGCTCGGCGACCTCTACGGCATCTTTTTCAGAAGCCTTTTGCTGCAAATCGTGACGCTCGGCATTTACCGCTTCTGGGCGACCACGAACAACCGCCGCTATGTCTGGTCGCACATGCGGTTTCAGGACGAGCGCTTCGAGTACACCGGCACCGCGGGCGAGCTATTCAAGGGCTTTCTGGTCGCGATCGTGGTCGTGTTGGGCGCGACGTTCGCGGCTGGGGCGCTGAGTGTGGTCTTGCGCATGCTGACGAAAAGCGGGGCGCTCGGTTCGCTGCCTGTCATCGCGTTTTATCTGCTGATCGTCGTGTTCGCGGCGGCCGCGTTTTTCAGCGCGCAGCGCTACCGGCTGAGCCGCACGCAGTGGTGCGGTGTTCGCGGCGGCATGACCGGCTCGGCGCTTGGCTACGGAGTGCACGCGCTGCTGTATGCGCTGTTGTGCGTTGTCACGCTTGGCCAGATGATGCCGTGGACGTCGATGCGTCTGACGGAGCGCCGCATCAACGCGAGCAGCTTCGGTAGCCTGGCGTTTCGCTTCAAGGGGCGCGCGGGGGTCGTCTACGGTCTGTTCCTCGTTACGTTCGTCGGCGTGGTCGTTCTTTTTGCGGTGCTGTTCATGGTGTTTCTGAAGGGCGCGCTCGCATCGATGCATGTCGGCCACGTGTCGGGGGCGGGTGTGGCGCCCTGGCGGGCCGCGCTCGGATCGCTGTTTTTGTTTTATGCACTGTTCTCGATCGGCACGATGCTGATCCGCGGCTTCTATGTCGCCGCGCTGACGCGTCATGTGATGGGCAATACGTCGCTCGGCTCGCAATTGCATTTCGGCAGCAACGTCAGCGTCGCGCGTCTGCTCGGCTTGCAGTGCGGCAACCTCGCGATCATCGTGTTCACGCTGGGCTGCGGTGCGCCGATCGTACTGCATCGGCTGATGCGCTTTGCCGCCGACACGCTACAGGTTTCCGGCTATCTCGATCCGCACATGCTGGGGCAAAGCACCGTGGCTGCGCCGCTGAACGGCGAGGGCATGCTGAACCTGCTGGATCATGGTGGCGCCTTTTGAGTTCGGATTCGCGTTGAGTGCGCGAACCTGGACGGCGGTTCGCACGGTGTGCGGTCACCGATAGGACACGCGACTCATCGAAGGCGTGAGAGCGAAACGCAGTACGCTCAATGACTTAGCGCAGTCATGCTCAGCTTGTCCACAAGCTTGTTCCCAAAATCTGTGGACAACAGGGGAGACGCGAAGCGGAGAACTCGCACGCGTAAGGCTACCGGGAAGGTACAGCACAAAAACAAACAGCGGGACTCACCGTCAACCGGTTCATCCCGCTGCTTGTGTGTGACGATGTGCGTGGCTTGCCGTGCGGCGCGCACGGCAAGCGTGGCAAACGCTTATCGGTCGAGGAACGACTTCAGACGGTCCGCGCGGCTCGGATGCATGAGCTTGCGCATCGCCTTGCTCTCGATCTGACGGATCCGCTCGCGCGTCACGTCGAACTGCTTGCCCACTTCTTCGAGCGTGTGATCCGACTTCGTGTTGATGCCGTAGCGCATGCGCAGCACCTTCGCTTCGCGCGGCGACAGCGAGTCGAGCGCGTCGTCGATTGCAGCACGCAGGTCGGCCTGCATCGCGGCATCCGCCGGCGACGACACGGCCGCGTCTTCGATCATGTCGCCGAGCGTCGCATCGCCGTCGTCGCCGACCGGCGTTTCGAGCGATACCGGTTGCTTCGCGATCTTCAGAATCCCGCGCACCTTCTCTTCCGACAACTCCATGCGTTCCGCGAGCACCGCCGGATGCGCTTCCTGGCCGGTCTGCTGCAGGATCTCGCGCGAAATGCGGTTCAGCTTGTTGATCGTTTCGATCATGTGCACCGGCACGCGGATCGTGCGGGCCTGATCGGCGAGCGAACGCGTGACGGCCTGACGGACCCACCACGTCGCATACGTCGAAAACTTCCAGCCACGACGGTATTCGAACTTGTCCACTGCCTTCATTAGACCGATGTTGCCTTCCTGGATCAGATCGAGGAACAGCATGCCGCGGTTCACGTACTTCTTCGCGATCGAGATCACGAGACGCAGGTTCGCCTCGATCATCTCGCTCTTTGCCTTGCGCATCTTCGATTCGGCCGCGACCATCTTGCGGTTGATCTCTTTCAGATGCTTGAGCGGCAGCGACACTGTCGCTTCGATGTCGATCAGCTTCTGCTGTTCGGACTGGATGGCCGGCAGATGACGCTCGAGCGCCGCGCCGTACGTCGAAGCGCCGGTGCGCGCGGCACGCTCGGTCCAGCCGAGGTCGGCCTCGTTACCCGCGAACGTCTCGATGAACTTCTCGCGCGGCATGCCGGCCTTCGAGACGACGATCTGCAAAATGTTGCGCTCGATCGCGCGCACTTGCGCGACCTGGTGCTGCACGTCGCCGCACAGACGGTCGATCGTGCGTGCGGTGAAGCGGATCTTCGCGAGGTGCTGCTGAATGTCTTCGCGCGCGCGCAGATAGGCCTTCGAGGTGACGTCGCCGCGCGTGTGCGACGCGTTCATCTGGTCGAACAGTATGCCAACCTGGGCGAAGATTTCGAGGCAGTCGCTCGTGAGCTGCTTCAGGCGAGCTTCGTCCGCCGCCGACGAATCGGCCGGGCCGTCGTCGTCTTCTTCTTCGTCGTCGCTGTCTTCGTCGGCAACGCTGTCTTCGTCGGCATCCGCATCGGCGCTCTCGACTTCTTCCGCGGCGCCGGTCTCTTCATTCAGACCGTCGACGAGTTCGTCGATGCGCAGCTCGCCATCGGCAACCTGCTGCGCGCTCGCGAGGATCGCGGAGATCGCGAGCGGGCATGCGGCGATCGCCTGGACCATTTCGTGCAGGCCGTCTTCGATGCGCTTCGCGATCGCGATTTCGCCTGCGCGGGTGAGTAGCTCTGTCGCGCCCATTTCGCGCATGTACATACGCACGGGGTCCGTGGTGCGGCCGAATTCGGAGTCGACGGTCGACAGCGCGACTTCGGTTTCCTCGTCCGCCTGGTCGTCCGACACCACCGCGGGGGAGTTCGAGTTGAGTAGCAGCGTTTCTGCGTCCGGCGCCTGCTCGTACACTTGCACGCCCATGTCGCTGAACGCGCTGACAATGCTGTCGATCGCGGCGGTTGCGGTGAAGTTGTCGGGCAGGTGGTCGTTGATCTGCGCGTGGGTCAGATAGCCTTGCTCTTTACCCAGCTGAATCAGTGCGCGCATCAGGCGCTGGCGTTCTTCGGCTTGTTGCGGCGGCAGCTCGGCTGCCACAGGGATCGCTTTGCTGGCGCCCTTGCCTTTGGCCGCACGGCCGGACGGAACTTTGGCAGTGAAGGCGGCGGTTTCGTGTTGCGAATCTTCGCGATCAAAAGGGTTCACGTAATTTCCTCTAGAGGCTTCGCTATGAGACGCAAGACGCTACCGTCAGGCGTTTCGAGCAGGGCTCAGCATCACCTGATGTGACTCAACGCGGTTGTTGGGCTGTGCTCTGGGGAGCAAAAAAGATGAGCCCGCTCGAAGCGGGCCGATGGACATGCGAAATTTTGCGCGGCTCGCATTATATACGAGCTTGGGAGTTCGCGCTCATGGGTGCACATCAAATCATCGTCGCTGTTGTCGCATGCATGCGTGAGACTGCGCGGGTGCGGAGTCCGTGTGCATGCGCGGGACACGACCTAGATAGGGGCGCGTTGATCCTTGCACAAGGGGGCTTGTCGTTTTCTTATCTATGGGGCCGCATCCTCGTGTGCTGTCCCCAAAAGAAATTCGCAGAAGGGGCTTGACGTGTTGTCGACCGCTCTCCATAATCTCGTTTCTCTGCTGCAGACGCAGCGACGCAAACGAAGCGGTGCCGGGTAGTGGTGGTTCAGGCGCGGCGGGTTGGGCGGATCGATCTTTAAAAACTAACAGCCGATAAGTGTGGGC
>NZ_JBFPKG010000070.1:0-27944 GCF_040948665.1 Paraburkholderia sp. BR14320 | reverse complement strand
CCAACGACGCCTACGGCAAGCGGGCGTCCACGGCGTAAGCACCTTATTCCTTAGTCGAATAGGTTTTTCTGACTTCATAACCATAAAGCTTATGATAGCAATTTGACCGGATCTTGGCCGGACGCCTCGTAGAGCCACAGCAGGGCAACTCCGGAGCCGTTGCGCGGCCCACGTCCCCGCACAAGCGAGCGCGCAGCCGCGCGTGCCCTCGCCGCTTCCTCCTCATGTCCCGAAATGAAGGCCCGGATAGCTCCAACTATCCGGGCCTTCATTTTTTGCACGAAACCGGGTACATTTTTGCGCGTGTCCCCCGGGAGCCTTGCCACACAAGGGCTTCCGATCGGGTACCCAATGCACTGACTGGCGCAGCGACACGCGGTCCGGGACCATCGCCCGGCCCCAACATGTAACGAACAACACAGTTTCCGTACCGGACAGGGACCACATGCTGATCACCGGCGAAGTCGAGGATGTCGCGTTTCGCGAAACACCGGTCGCGCCCGGCCGCACAACGGCCCCGGCTGCTGGCAGGAAAGCCCGACTGCGGCAGGCCCGGCGCCGACAGACCGACACACGGCGGATCGGGCTGCAGCACCTCGCGTTCTTCCGCGGGTATCTGGAGAGGCTGGATCTCGCCGACCTGGCGGACCAGTATCTCGAGTTCGGGCGCGACGCTCGCAAGGCGGAAGCCACGCGCAACTGGCTGGTGACGGCGTTCGTCGCCGCCGCGCGCAAACGCCACGACTTCGCGACCGCGCGGCTGCTGGCGATTCGCCCGGCGGCGCTTGGCACGCCCGCCGGGCCGGATGCGGCCGTCGTGCCGTCGCTGGACGAGTTCGCCGCGACGCATGACCCGCACGGCTTCCATACGGAAAAGGAACTGCTCGACTTGTTTGCCGCCAACCACGCGGGTCACGATGCTGACGCGACAGCAACGCTGCGCCGGCAGCAGCGGAACGCGCGGTTGCGTGCCAAGCAGATGGCGGCGCTCAACGAGCTATCCCGCCTGCTGGTTGAAGATCCCAAACCGGACCATCATGTGCTCGGCTGGTTCGATGTTGCCGTCGCGCTGCGCCTGTCGGACGTGGGCATTTCCACGATCGGCAAACTCGTTGAGACCATCAACGCGATCGGTTACCGCTGGTACCGGAACGTGCCGCGCCTGGGCGAAACCGGTGCGCGCCGTATCTCGGCGTGGCTGGAGCATTACCGCGACGTCGACGGCCTTCGGATCGAACCGCATGCGCTGGCACACCCGTCCGAACGCAGCCTGCCGGTGCCGCAGATCCGACGCGAGCCCGTGACGGGCATCGTGCCGCTCGAGTACTTTCTGGTTCCCGCCGATCTCGATGGCTCGCAGGGCACGAACCGCAACCTGATCAGGAACAACAGCGGCGCACAGAACGACCGGCAGGCGATCGAATTCTGGCTGGCTGATTACGAGAATCCGAACACTCGCGAAAAGTACCGCACCGAAGCCGAACGCTTGCTCCTATGGGCGATTTTCGCGAAGGGCAAACCGCTCTCGAGCCTCGACATCAATGACGCGCGCGACTACGTCAACCGCTTCCTCGTTGATCCGCAGCCTGCTGCGAAATGGGTGATGGACAGTGCCGTGCCCCGCAACGAACCGGGATGGCGCCCTTTCCGCGGCCCCCTGTCGGTCAAGAGCCGGCAGGACGCGTTGACGGCCCTCAAAAAGTTCTTCAGCGATCTGGTGAACGCGCAGTACCTGGACCATAACGCCTTCGCCAAGATCAAGGTGTTTCTTGGTACCGAACAGGACACGGCAGGCAATGAGCGGCGCGTGGCCGTAAAACCTCGTCTTCAGGTGGAACGCAGCCTGACAAAGGAAGCTTGGGCGTTCGCTATGCGCGTGCTCGACGCACTGCCCGACTCCGCCGCAGCTGCACGGATGCGCTTCGTGCTGTCCCTGGCGTACAGCACCGGGTTGCGGCGCGCGGAACTGTGCGGTGCGTTCACCGACGACATCAGAGAGCGCTATGCCGGTGCGGAGCTGGGCACGATCTATCTGTTACGGGTGGTCGGCAAAGGCGCGAAGGAACGGTTCATCCCGCTCGTGCCCGCTGTGCTGGATGCACTCGGAGACTACCTCGCGGCGCGCGGCTTCCCCCGCGATCCCCTCGCCTGCCCGGTCGGTACGCCGCTGATCCCAGCCCTTCCGGACAAGCGTGACATCGGGCGTGCACGAAGGGAAGCCACCGAGAACGGTACCGATTCTGCCCGGGTCCTTTTCGAGCTTGCGCGACGCGCCGGGCCGGTCTCTCCAGACCAGCTGTACAAGGCGGTAAAGCGCTTTTTTGCGTCGGCTACTGCAGCCGCACTTCGGGAAGACTCCCCTCATGCGCGCGCATTCAATGCTGCCAGCACGCATTGGCTACGACATACGTTCGTGTCTCATGCAGTGGCCAACGGTATGAGCCTTGAAAGCGCACGGCAATTTGCGGGACATGACTCCCTGGACACCACGTCCATCTATGCAACTGCGGAGCTCGGCCGCCAGTACCGGGAAGCCGAATCGTTCCTGCGACGAGCATCAACGTAACCGCAGCCAGTTTCGGAAGGGATCGACCGGCAGGCTGGGGACTCAGTGATGCGACGCGGGAATTAGGTAGAAGAGTTTGATCGCCGATGACAACGCCCCGCAGGCAAAGCCAACGAGCAGCATCCAGTAGTCGGTCACACTGAATTCTGTCGGCACCGCCTTGGCATCGCTCTCGAGTTCCGTCGCCAGTTCGCGGATCTTTGGCGAACTGGTGCGCGCGGCAAGCTGAGCCAGGTCGCGGGCGGCCAGCAGCGCCCGGCTGACCTTGAAGGCGGGCCACCAGATCAGCAGCACGCTTACGAGCACAAGGACTTCGGCGCCGTATTCAACGACGTGCAGCCACTGCTCGCCCGTCAAAACGCACCCCAAAGGATCTCGGGTTCGTCGGCGGGGGTAGCGTCGCCTGCGCGCTCCACGCGCACCGCGTCGCGGCCGCGCACCCGGCGCGAGCGACGCACACGGACTAGTCGCGGCAGCCGGTCACTTTCCTCGGCCCGTGGATGAGGCTCATCTGAAAAGCCAACCACCAGCTTAAGCCCCAGCGCATGCGCGACGGACACGATGCGGTCGAAAGACGGGCCGTGCACCCCCTCGCCCTTCTCCAGCCGGCTGATCTCCGACTGTTGGATGTCCAGTCGGCGCGCCAGTTCTGTCTGGGTCAAATCCTGCGATTCGCGCGCGGCACGCAGCATATGGCCGATGCGGACCAGTTGTGACTGTTGCTCATACCCGGCCCGAAACTCCGGGTTGTGCATCAGTTCGTCGCGTAGTGCTGTCAGCCTGCCCATGATCGTTCCCTCCCCTTTCATACCCGTGCGGCGCCGGCTGCACGTGCGCCGGCCTGCGTGACGTCAACCGCAAGCAGCCGCAATACCGGCAAGTGGCCGGCCGATGGCGCCTGCTCAATGGCGAACACTCCGAACATCTGTGGAGCGCAGCGTTCGTAAAGGCCGTGACCGTTGAGAACCGTAACCGGTTGGACGGGCATCTCGCCGGAGGCCAGGCAATGCTCGATGACGTCGTCAATCAATACCAGCAGCTGGCCCAGTGCCCGGTACCGGCCCGCCCGGCGCTGAACGTTGATGTCCTGCAGCGCGTCGGGGTGATAGTCATCCTGGTAGCACGGCACGAATCCTCTCCTTGATTATGAGTTTTTTCCAATAATTTTCAAGGTATTCTCGCCTATCGGCTTGGAGAACGTCTCCATTTGTTCGCTCCCTCTCGTTGATGACGTCGCCTTCCCTTTGCATTTGGGGACCCATCGCTGGCGCCCCCCCCTCTGGGAGGCCGCTTGGCGCGAAGCGCTTGGTCCGTACCTAGGGGCACATTCAGTATATAAGGGCCCCTAGACCCGCCCACCTTAATGATTGCCGTTTCACCGGCGCGCGGCAGCTCTGTCACTTGCCAACAATACGTTGAGAATCTGCTCAAGCTCCTCAATTCGCGGGATGACTCGCTCAATGTTCGGCGATTCGATGCGTAGGTGCTTCCTGTCCCGTCCAAGCCTGACGCGGATTCCCAGTGGCGCTGGCCGTTTTCCGGTAGTCAACGCTCCCAAAACGTCTTCCGGCCTCGCGTTCTGCGGGACAGCTTGCGCCCTCTGCTTGATGACCTGCTCGCCTTTTTCTTTAACTAAAAGCTGGAGCGTCGCGATGTCCGTGAATGAAAACGCATGCCGATCACCAAATGCACGCAAGACCTCCTCAGGCAGCCTTGCTGCCGCGAGCATCCTTGACATGTGTGCGCCAGACACCCCCAGCTCGGAAGCGAGTGCCTTTTGGGTCGGCCAGAGTCCCCGCTCAATGAGCGCGAGATAGAACTGGCCCATAACAACGAGCGATTCGTTCGCCGCCTTCAAGCGCGTGTGGGTAGCAATCGCTGCCCGCTGGTTTGGAATCTCTATGGCGGAAAAGTCGTAGTTCATTCTCGCATTGCCCCGTTTCGTGTGAATAGTGAATAGCTTATCAGCGGCTTGGCGCTGTCAAGTCGCCATAGGCCGGAGAAGCATCTCGCGGAGTGCACCTGGGTCGACCGTGCCGTGACCCCATCTGCCAAAATGTCTGTATGGCCTAACGGTTTCTACGTAGAAACTGTCGAGGTTCCGTGCTGGCTGAAATAGCTCTCGACGCCGATGGCAAGTTTCTGCACTGCGCGCATCGGCCGGGACAAGCTTGCTGAGAGCTATATCAGCTTCGACAATGCGGGCGAGCCGATCTAGCTTCCGATATCAAATCGCGCTTCGCAAGCACGGGCGATCCTTCGTTTAGCCGATCCTGTCCCCCTCGGTTCTTTTCGCGCTCGTTAATGACGGCATCTAATCCATCGCAAGAAGCGGCGCATCCGTTTAGATGGAAAGTTGATAGATAGCAAACGACCGGTTTCTACGTAGAAACCGGTCGATGATCAATCTCGCTGCGAATAACAACTCGAGCTCATTGTGCGTCGGCCCTTTAGTTTCTACGCAGAAACTACTACAAGCTTCCAGTCCAAAGCGGTGCCGGGTTCACATTCTTTGGACTCAAGCATTTTCGCCAATGCCTTCGTGCATTGATTTCTACGCGTAACCTTGGCTGCAACAGTCTCTATGGCGCCGAGGTGCCGAGGTGCCGGCTTGTGCCTTTGACGTCCGAACAACGATGCATCGGAATATTGTTGCAAAAGCAAAGAGTTCTTGAATTATTCATTTGCTACACCTAAGATTCGACGAACTTGACGCTACCGGTTTCTACGTAGAAACAAGGTTGGTTGATCCGTGAGCGCAATAACGAATGGAGCCCGCATGGCTGCAAAAATCATCACCGTCTTCAATCAGAAGGGTGGGTCAGGAAAAACCACAACCTCCTGTAACCTGGCCGGCGTCCTTGGACTGAGGGGGCATAAGACACTTCTCGTGGACTTGGACGATCAAGGGACAGCGACTCTTTCGGTGGGCGCAGCGCCGGACGATCGTCCGTTCCCCGCAGCGCTGTCAAACCTGTCGAGAAGCCCCCGTCCAGACAGAGAGATCGCCAAATTCGTTGCCGACTATGACTTCATAGTCATCGACTGCCCCCCTGCGATCCGGTCCAGCGCCCCGTCCGTCGCCCTATTGATCTCTGACCTCGGCTTGATCCCCGTTGGAGCTTCCGGGGGGAATCTTTGGGCGGTCCAAGAAGCCAAGAAACTCGGCGTGTCCGCTCAGGTGACAAATCCCGACCTGAAACTTCGCTCGCTAGCCAACATGGATCAAAAAGTGACGATTGTTCAGCAAATATTTGACGCTGCCGAGCAAGATGAGGAACTCCCGATGCTTAAAACGCGTTTGGGCTTCCGTACAGCCTACAAAGAGGCAGAAGTCTCCGGCAGTACTGTCTTGCAAATCCGTGGCGCTAAGGCAGCTCACAAAGAAATCAACGCATTTGTTGACGAAGTGCTGAAGGTCGTAGGGGAGTAACGATGGCAAAGAAAAATTTCTCAGCTGCGTTGAGTGCTGGCGTGCAGCGCGACCAGGCGCTGCGTGACAAAAGCATTACGTCTCGGTTTGAGCGCGTCGAGGCTGCGCTCGACGGTAGAACGACACTTCTCGAAAAGCCCGTCGATGGGCACGCTGTAGCACCCGACCACACAGGCATTTATGTGGAAACGTTGGAACGGGAAGGCAGGATTAAAGCGGCCTACGCATCTTGGCCCATCGACAAGATTGACGACAATCCGTTGAACAGTCGGACGATCTATCAGGAAGAAAAAATCTCCGCGCGCGCAGTATCGATGGCTAAGGATGGTCAGCTCGTCCCGGCCTTGGCAGCGAGGCATCCAAGCGACCCGGAACGTGCGATCCTGATCGATGGTCACTACCGAAAACAGGGTGCCCTTCGAAATCGAGCCACAACGTTAGAACTCAAGCTGTTAGATGGACTGGAGCCGATCGACTTCTATCGGCTCGCCCGTGCCGCGAATAACGAACGCGAACAAGAGACGGTTCTCGACGTTGCTCTAGGCTACAAAAAACTGCTCGACGAAGGATATGCAAAGACGAACGACGAGCTCGCTCACCTTGTTGAAGAGGGTAAGTCCAAGGTCAGCAAAACGTTGACCATCCTCGAGTTGCCGACTTCGGCTCAGGACTTCATTTCGCTTTACCCTGAGCAGTTTGGCATCAACATTTCTTACGAGCTCGCCCTTTACTTTAAAGCGACCGATGAAACAAAGACGCGAGACTTCGCGCAGAGAATTGTGGATGAAGGTTTGTCCTTCCAAAAAGTGAAGGCAATCCGCGAGGCACTAGCCCAAGCGCGCGCACCGAGAAAAACTTTTTCCCGTCAATACAAGGTCTCTGATTCCAACGGCGCATCCATCGGGACGATCAAAGAATGGGGCAACGGGAACATCCAGGTCAGCCTTGCTTTGGACGATCCTCATCGAGCAGAAGCATATATCGACGTTCTCAAGAAGCTGCTTGAAGACGATGGGCATAAGGCTCATTAAGCCGGTGGTGCAATGGCAGGAAGAGCGCTGCAGCCGGCGCTTCTTCCTGCACCGACATCCAAGGACTGATGGACGCGAAACTCGAAAAGTGACATATTCCGGGCCGACGTGCTTACTCGCACAGTTTACGAATAGTGAAATCGCGCCGTTAGCCCGGAAAATGTCACTTTTCGGCCAGCTTTTCATCCTGCACCTTTTGAAAGCTTGACAAGACAAAGCAGCTTTCACCGCACGGGGCGGAATACGTCACACTTCGACCCGCACCTCAACGCCGACCGGTCGGAATACGTCACGGTTTTGGAACCGGGTGGATCTCTTCTCTCGTAGGCCGAATCCTCGTTCGTTCTGAGGCGCGCGCTCGTCTGATCGGCGTTTTTGACCACAACGAAGAGCGTGAGGTCGGAATGCGTCACTGTTCGCAGCGAAAGGGGCCCGGAAAATGTCACCTTTCGAGTGAAGCCCTCGAACTCCGCGGATGTGATCGTTTATTCGTTGGTCGCGTTAGTCTGTCGAATCCACCTTGCCTTGCTAGCCCGAATCCGCCTGCAGCTGGGACAGCCGACAGTCGGGAGTCGGTCGACTGCTAGCACATTGCCCCATTTGGCCGAAAGCAGCCCGGAAAACGTCACCTTTCCAGTCCATCGAGCAAAAAAAGAAGGTCGGAATGCGTCACCTTTTGCGTCCGACGGTGCTTCACCTACGAGGTGTCCGTCGCGATGCACTCGAAGATACTCTTGCGGCCGCTAGACGGTGAATGCTCGGTCAGTAGAACTCCACGCCAGTAGCACGAACGCGAAGACACGAGGGCGCATTAGAGTCCAGTGACATCTTCCGACCTAGGTCGACGACCTTGAACAAACGTTAAAGGTGACGTATTCCGACCTCTAGCGCCGCCTTAGTGGTCTGCCGTACGGGTAATGGCAGGATTATTTCTCTCAAGGCCTTTTTTGTAATACAAATAGTAAACCAGTTCGTAAACCTGTTTGTAAAACCTTTTGTAAACGCTGCCTGCATGACTCTAGTTGCTTGATTTGCAATACTTTTATGCGCTGGATTATTCGGTCGGGGTGACGTTATCCGACCCAATGGTGACGTCTACCGACCCCCGAGTGACAGATTCCGACCCTAAGTGGACTTATTGCGGGCCAGAGTTGACACAATCCGACCGTTATCCACAACGGTGACTTGATTAGTGGCGATGTCACCTTATAATTGTGACGTCCATGCCGAGGAGTCACTTTTGTGCCCCGACGAAAAAAGCAAACCGACGTGCAACCGCAGGTAGAAATTGTAGAAGTCGAGCCCGTAACAATCGATGGTTCGGATGAAGCTGCAACCGACGGCGACGGTCGTATCAAGGGCACCGTGGCCATGAGCCGGGCGCTGGTAAATGCCCAACAGGGCCTCTCGCTGAACGAGAAGCGCGTGATGATGGCCGCGCTTCGTTGCGTTGACAGCAAGAAGTCGCCATTTTTGCACGGCCGATCTAGCGGGTATGTCTCTGTTCGTGTCCGAGCTGATGAGTTTGCTGCTTTGGCAGCGCTGGCTCCGCGAACCGGGGAGAAGCAGGCGACTGCCGCGTACGAAGGTCTACGGGATGGATGTGCGAGTCTCCAAAAGAGAACGCTGACATACATGGATGGCCCAAAGAAGGTTTCGTTAAACTGGGTTTGGAAAGCTGTGTACCACGAAGGCGAGGGCTGGGCAGAGATTTCTTTCTCTCCAGATCTAACTCCGCACATCTTCATGCTGCAACGGCGTTTCGTGTCGTACCAGCTTGAGTTCGCACGCGGACTTCAATCCCTCTATTCTTGGCGCCTCCTGGAACTGCTCATGCGCGAGCGGGATCGCGGTCGCTTGTTGATTACGCTAGAAGATTTTCGTAACGTCCTAGAGATACCGGACACCTATCGATTTGCGGATATCAAGCGGCGTGTGATTGAGATGGCTGTGAACGAGCTGAACTCGAAGGCGGATCTCGTTATCAGCTGGAAACCAGTTAAGCTCGGTCGGGCTGTAAATTCTCTCGATTTCCAGTTCATTCAACACCCGCAGAGCCGCCTCGATCTAGGCGATGCGGCCTAAGGCTCGTCGGTCATCCAATCGCCACTATCAAGGAAGTCGATCGGCGCAGCGAAATCGCTTGGCGGCTCCCCGCCGTGAACGACGGAGCTTGGCGCGCTCTCGGCCAAGAGACGCGCAAGCGTCTTTTGAAATCGCTCAATTCTTGCAAACGGGAAAAGCGAGTGGCCAACGGCAGCTGAGTGGGACCGATGTGACGGGTCGCATCCTGTCCTGGGGAGAAGAGCGGTTCCCGGATCGCAACAGGCCCGGGCGCTTTTACAAGTCATTCGCCATGCACATCGACACGACGACAGGGGAGCGAACGCTTCAGGGTGAAGGCCTGAAGGACGCAATCGCGGAATGTCACTGCGTCGTCGGTGATGTTGTTTCAGTGCGGCGCCTGCGCAAGACCAAGGTCCCGGCATTTCGTAGCGATGGCAGTCCGGTCATGGTCGAAGGCAAACAGGTCATGTGGGACAAGTGGCTATGGTCAATTACTAAATAGAGGAATCAAGAATGGCATCAGTCAATAAGGTAATTCTCGTCGGCAACCTCGGCGCAGACCCTGAAGTTCGCTATCTTCCAAGCGGCGACGCTGTGGCAAACATCCGTCTTGCGACGACCGATCGCTATAAGGACAAGGCCTCAGGCGAGATGAAGGAAGCGACCGAGTGGCACCGAGTCTCGTTCTTCGGCCGGCTCGCCGAAATCGTGTCCGAGTATCTGAAGAAGGGCTCGTCGGTGTACCTCGAAGGGCGCATCCGCACGCGCAAGTGGCAGGCGCAGGACGGCACCGATCGTTATTCGACCGAGATCGTCGCGGAACAGATGCAGATGCTCGGCGGCCGCAGTAGTGGCGACAACGCTGGTGACTTCGAACAGCGTGGTGGCTCGCGCACCGGCCGGCCCGCGCCGGCCTCGCGTTCCAGTGATGCGCGAGCGCCGGACAATATTGGCACCCGTGCGCAACCTCCGCAGCCGTCTCATGGCGGTGGCGGTGCTCCGCGCGGCGGTGGCTTCGATGAAATGGACGACGACATACCCTTTTGAGGTCTCGTAACCGAAAACTGTAAAGATCAACCCCGCCTTTTGGTGGGGTTTTTCTTTTTGTATCTGGGATTCCGAGCTTTCCCTGACCCGCAACATTTGCCGGAGAGGTACCGCGGCTGCCGGCGATTCTTTGTTCGTAACTATTACCGTCAAGGTCGGGCGCCGACGGCCCGGACGGGTGGCCTTCGCCGGGGGCTGCCACGAAAAAGTCGTAAACATTGCCTACGTTGAATCGGAAGCATCAGGGAGAAGCCGATGCATACCCCATTTCACGTGGTCACGGTCCTGCATCCGGGCGGCGAACGTCTGCCGATCCTGCTGGACGCCGAGAGGCAACCGATACCCTGGGTCAACGCGTATCTGATCGGACGGCTGCGCCCCCGGCTGTCGGTCAGCAGCCTCGTCAAGACGCTGTACGTTCTGGGCTATCTGTGGGCATGGGCGTCGACGGAAGCATTTCCCCTTGAGGCGCGACTCGTATCCGGCGAAGGGCTCACGCAGGACGAAATCGTCAGCCAGCTCTACCCATGGCTACGGCGCAACTTCCGGGTGGCGGGGAAGGTCCGCAAGCTGGTTGTCTCACTTGGCACCGTGACATTCCGGCTGAACGTCGTTTCGCAATGTGTCGTGTGGCACCTCGAGTGCGCGATGTCGGCGATGCCCGTGGGCAGCCCGAAAATCCGTGACATACGGGCACGGCTGACGCTCATCGAGCGCAGCTTTGCGACTGCGGCGCGAGCCCGCCTGCCATCCGCCGTGCACGCGGCGCCGCTGTCCGACGACCGGCTGCAGCGGCTATTGCAGATCTGCCATCCCGACTCTGGCGACAATCCTTGGAAAAAGCCGTATCGCCAGCGCAACTACCTGATCGTGTTGATGATGGCAACACTCGGCGTGCGGCGGGGTGAACTGCTCAAGCTCCGGGTTTCGGACTGCCACCTGGCCCGCACCATTCCCGAAATCCGCGTCGAGCGCTCGCCTGACGATCCCGCTGATCCACGGATCAACGAGCCGCACGTCAAAACCGAGTCGAGACATCTGCCGTGCGATGCCTGGCTGGCCAGATACCTCAACGAGTACATCTGTAGAACGCGCCGAGCGGTTCCCGGAGCCAGTAGGAGTCCATTCCTGTTTCTGAGCCGGGGTGGGCAGCCGATGAGCCTCGCGCGCGTGAACGGTCTGCTTGATCAGGTTGCCGCCGTTCATCCTGAGTTCGACGACCTGCACCCGCACTGCCTGCGCAGCACGTGCGCGATCAACTTCCGGGCAGCTGGGCTGCGCAACGGCCTGGATGAAGAGCGTATCGACAAGGACATGATGTACTTCTTCGGCTGGCGCTCGGCCGACTCGGTGAGGCCGTATATCGACGCTGCGATCCGGCGGGAATCATGCGAGATCAGCCTGAGCTACCAGGCTTCGCTCTTCGGCAGTTCAATCGTCGGGAGCGACGTGTGACGAACGGTGAGGTGAACCGGGCCATGGCCGCGCACCTGCGGCGGTACGGACTGCCTACGTTGCCAGATTACATCGTGGACCGCGATGGACGGCGGATGGATCTCAACGGCCTCGTATGGAAGTTCAATGTCGTCACCGCACACGTTGCAGTCGACTGGTCCAGCCTCGCCGACTGCAACGTGATCGTGAGCTATGTGCTGCGGCGATGGGCGGTACAGCTTCTTACACAACAGTCCGGTGGGACCGTCGCGGGTGCTATTAAGACAACGGCGGCAGCGCTGAGTGGGCGGCCCGTCTGTGACGATATGTCGACCGGCGAACTGCAGGTGCTGTGGCAGCATCTCTCGGTAATCGATGATCCGTTGCGGCTGCGTGCAGCCCTGCGCGCCTCGGTGGAGAAGGCAATTCAGGTCCTTCGTGTACGGAAAGCGATGGACGATTTTTACGTCCTGCGCAGCTGGTATATCTGGTCATCAGAAATGCTGGACTGCCTTGGTTTCGACGTGGAGTTCGCTCTGGAACTCGATGAAATCCGGATCCCAACGCGGCCATCGCGCATTGCCGTGGAACTGGACGACGAGGAGTGCGGCCCGGGAGGTGACGCTGCTCCGTCGCGCGCTGCTCGACGACAGATCTATGGAGCGAGGCGACGTGATGCAGCGCACGGCCGTCGCGCTCAGTCTTGCGTATGGCCGCAATCCGGCCAACTTCTGCCTGCTGCGCGAGACGGATTTGAGGAACGCTCTCGACGGATTCGACGTGCCTGCCCACTGGGTGCTGGCCATTCCGAGAATCAAGAAGCCGGGCGTTGGCGTGCGACAGGTGTTCGTCGAGGAGCCTGTCAGCGGTGAGTTGGTAGACCTCTTGAGGGAATTGATTGAGGTCAACAAGACAGTCGACTGCGGCAACCGTCCCAGGCCGCTCTTCATGCGATGCGATGTCGACGAATGGCATGAGGGGACGGATACGGGCGAATACGCGTACCACATCACTGCCCAGTCGTTCACTCGACTGGTACAGCAGTTCTCAAAGCGCATGGATCTCGTATCGCCTCGCACCGCGCGTCCCCTTCGCATCAGCTCGCGCCGGTTGCGTTACACGTTCGCGACGACGATGGTCGAACTTGGCGTATCGAGAAGGGTTCTGGCTGCAATGCTCGACCATTCGGATACACAACACGTCCAGGTCTATTACTCGCTGAAGGGGAAGCGGCTGACCACCATCCTTGACCGTGCCGCCGCGCTGAAGATCGGGCCGCTGATGAGGCTGTTCCGTGGGACGGTGGTGCCGTCAGCGTCATATGCCGTGAACGGATCTGATCCCAAGAAAAGCATCCGGTTTGTTGGAGATGTGTCGGCTGTACCGCCGGTTGAAATTGGCGCCTGCGGACAGGAGCGCCTCTGCGCCCTTGATCCGCCGTTCTCTTGCTACCTCTGCCCTAAATTCCAGCCTTATGCGGAAGCAGACCATCAAGCCGTTCTGAACGAACTGCTCGCCAGCCGCGAGGACCGTCAAACGAAGTACGGTTCGCGCCTGTCGATCCAGCTCGATGATGTCATCTATGCCGTTGCGCAGGTCGTCCGGGAGGTTGAAGACTATGTCCGCCGACTTCGCAAGAAGACGTAAATCGATGGCCGCGCCCACCTGCTCGGTCGGCGTGCTGTCGGCTAACTGGATCGTCAACCGTGCGGCGCTTGTATCCAGAGCCAAGGCTGCAGTTCCGTTTGCGGGCGTGGCTTGGGACAGTTCGACCTGGGACGTGTCAGAGACCTACCGGCACCGCACCCGCGCGTACAAGGCAGACCGGCCTGCACAGCGGTTGCTGTTCACACAACATAGCACCATGCCTCGCATATATGGTGCGCCGCTGTGCGGCCCGTTTGGTGATGTCGTGAAGTCGCTCGTGTGTCTGCGGCATCGTCAACGGGGCCAGTCGGCGGGCAGCCACATGGTGTTCGTTCGGGCCACACGCTACGTATTCGATGCGCTTGCGGATCGTGATCACGACATCGGGGAACTGACGGCGGACCACCTGGACGCCGCTGCTGCGGTGCTGTTCGAACGTGAGTGTGAGTCATCCGCATACAAGGTCGTCGGCCATATGGAAGAGTTTGCGGACGCACTGGATCGTAATGGTCTGTGTCGCCTGCGACTTGACTGGCGCTGCCGGCGTAAATCCCGTCCGCGATCGATGACGCCTGACCGTATCGACGCTGCGGCTCGGGAGGCCAGGCCAGCGAGCCGTCTGCCAGATGAGGACGCCGTCCGGGCGATCGGTTACCTGTACCAGCGGATTCCGCGCGGCGCATCGCCGCATGATCCGGTCAGTGCCGATCGCATCATGATCCTGATCACAACCGTGATGGTGTGTACCGGCTTGCGTATCGGCGAAATGCTAACCCTGCCCGAGAAGCCACTCTTGCTGGCCGAGGACGGCTGCAAGATTCTGCGCTATGCGCGCTTGAAGGGACGGGCCGACGATGTGGCCGTCGAGTGGGAAAGCAAGCCATTGCTGACGGAAACGGAGGAGGTCGTCGAGGAGGCGCTGACTGAGCTGCGCGAAACAACACGGGGAGCGCGGCAGGTCGCCCGCGCCTTCCATGAATCGGGTGAGCTGCTCACAGCCATACCGTTGCCGGTGGAAATTGTTGGCCCCTCGTTGCACGCGATACTGGGATTGCGCAGCAATGCGGTTGCGCAGTTCCTGAAAGCGCGGAGCATTGCGTACAAGATTGTTGGCGGGAAGATACGCGTCTCTCGCGGCGCGCTGCTGATAGGAATCAGGGCCGATCACTGGATGTCGCCCACGATACCGGGCGCGCCCGGCCGCGGCCTCGCACTCCACGAAGCGCTCTGCGTTGCGTATACGAACCAGATGCATCGCGGCACCCGGACGACGCTGACCTATGCGGCGCGTCCGATCACGGACCAGCAGGTGCGCGACTTCCTGACCGGGCGTGGTGTCATCAGCTCGGTCTTCGAGCGCTACGCGATCGTCGACAGTAAGGGTGGCCACATAAACGTCCGCTCGCATGGATTCCGCCACTTCCTGAATCACTTGCTCGATGAGGGTGGTGCGCCGGATCTCGTCCAGACCAAGTGGTTCGGGCGCAAGCACGCGGCCGACACCAAGGCCTATCAGCACATGACGCCCGGCCAAAAAGCCATGCAGGTAGTGACGGACATCATGAGCGGTCGCATCAGCGGTGCCGTGACGGAGATAGCGACGGTATTGCCAGTCGAGCGCGCGCACACGTTTCTGTCAGCACGCATCCATGCCGTCCATGATGTCGGGCCGGGGATGTGCATCCACGACTTCCAGATGGCGCCATGTCCGCGTCATCTGCAGTGCTCGGCCAATTGCGACGAATATATCTGGCTGAGGCACGACGCGCCGCGATCAGACGAACTCAAGAGACAGGCAGCCGTCGTCTACGTGAGCCTGCAGAATGTCCAGATGCGGATCGACGGACAGGCGCTGGTCGAACCGGACTGGATGAGGCACCTGCGTAGCCGGTACGGGCAGCTGATGGCGCAACTGGCGACCTTGGACTTCGATGAAGCTGACCTTGTGCGCTATATCGACGAAGGGGGCTGCAATGCCGAAAGCGATCCGGGCTAACTCGAAGATCAGCGAGCGCAAGGCCGCGGGGATCGTCGCTGAACTTGATCGCTGGCGGGACGGTGAACTCGGCATAAAGCTCACATGGGAGCGGATCGAAGCGTTCTCCGGGTTCACACGCCAGGCACTCAGTCGCCACCCTGACATCTTGCGCGCCTACCAGCAAGCGAAGCATGCACTCGCGGCTCCGGATCGACGTTCCCGGTCGCGGTCCCGTAGTGACGAGCTCACGTATCTTGATCAGACCGTCGAGAGTCTACGTATGCAGATTCGACATTATGAAACATTGGAGCAGCAGTGGCTGCAGCGTTGGCAGCGCATTGCGTACCATTGTTCCCGAAAAGGCATGAGTATTGAGGAATTGGATCGTCCGCTGGATGACCTCAACCGGAAAGGTACGTAGAGGCGAAAGCAGGGTCGATTGCGCGAGGATTCACCGAATTGGCGGTTGGGCACACGCTTTACACTGAATCGTGACTCGCGCTCCAGGCGCATCGACCGATTGCCCAGCAGGCACGGGCACGTCCAGCGCCAATCTTTACGAATCAGTCCGCCCAACGTCGCGACGGTCGGCCCGTTCTGCGTCGCGTGGCAATGTTTACGCAATTACGGGACAGAACCGTTCTTTGGTTTTCACACGCGTTCAGCGTGGTCGATCATCTGATCCCGGAAAGGCTCACCGTTCCTCCAGTTCTTCTCCCGTAACACCTCACCTTCGCAACGACACGCCTTCGGGCGTGTCGTGCGACGGATCTTCTGCAACGGCCGTTCGCGCCTGTCTTCTATTGCAATCCAGCCAGCACGTCTGCTGAAAAAAGCCGCCCGCCAGTGCGCGGACCGCTTTTTTGAGCACGCGTTCTTACGCCTGTCTCAGGCACCGACCTAACCCACTTCCGCAAAGGAGAGTGACTATGAGTTTGAATGGAAGGGAACTCACGCCCGAGCAGTACACGTGGCTACAGCGCAAGCTGAAGGAGTTCACGCGCTCCCCGGAGCAATGGATCTCGCTCCTCGTGAGCTATGGCGTGCCTGCTGACCGTCTGACCGGCAAGGCATGTGCGTGTCCCGTTTGCGGCGGCGACGATCGCTTCACCTACGACAACAGGCGTGGGCGAGGCGACTGGGTATGCCGCCATTGCAACAACGGCGATGTGATGGCGGGCGACGGCCTTCAGCTGATCACACGTGTCAACCGGATGGGGCTGTACCGGCTGATGCGCGAGATCGACGGTGGCTCTGCGCCGCGGGCAATCCGTGTCGCTGGCGCTGCTGAAGCACCCAAGCCGATGCGCAAGGCGAGCCCGGAGTTTGTTGCCAGGCGTTTGAGCTCGATGTGGGATGCTGCAAAACCCCTATCGGCGGGTGATCTGGTGATGCGTTATCTGGCCGCACGCGTGCCAGGCTTGCATGTTGCACCGTCGCCGGCGCTGCGACTCGGCATGCTCGAGTATCGGCACGAGAAGAAGGTGATCGGCAACTGGCCGGGCATCATCGCGCGGTTCGAATTGCCGGATGGACGTCTGGGTACACTGCACCGGACTTTTCTGGAACGATCGACGCCCGCAAAGGCGCAGATCGTGTCGGCCGAGGGCGAAATCCTCGACCCGAAACTCAACGACATGACGCTCAATCCGCTTGCGGGCGGAGCAGTGCGTCTGATGGAGCCAGTCAATGGTGAAATCGGGGTCGCCGAGGGGCTCGAAACGGCCTGTGCCGCGCACATGCTGTTCGGTGTGCCGACGTGGTACTGCCTCAACATCGGGCTGATGCGTCAGTTCGTTGTGCCGGAAGGTCTGGGTATCCGCGTCGTGCACATCTTCGTTGACTTCGACGCGGTCGATCCAAAGACCGGCAAGTCCGTCGGCGTAGCAGGGGGCGTCGAGCTTGCGAAGCGTCTGAGAGCCGAAGGGTTCACGGTCATCGTTCACCGGCCGCGTGTGCGCGGAACCGACTTCGCTGACGAGTGGGTTGCACGGTGCGCGAATGCGGTGCCGTCGATGGAGAACTGTCGCGGCGGTGCGAAGGCTGCTCAAGTCGCAAAAGCATTGCAGTAAGCGCGGCTTTCGCCACACCTCTTTTATCTTGCCCGGTGGGGATATTCCCCACCGGGGAATATCTCGTCGGGCTATTTTTCTGGAGAAGAAAATGCGCTCGTTTCAGGTTCTCGTGGGTGGGTTCGCGATCGTTGCGACGAACGGTGTCGAAGGCGGCCGTCAGCCGGTCATCAAGTCCGAAGCAGTGGCCTTTGATGTGATTGACCGGAAGGCAACGGGCAATACCCAATACGCCAGCCGTGACCAGAGTTTTGATGAAGCGTGGGACTTTTGCGCCCGCCGTCTACTTGTTACCGCGGCTCCGCGGCCGCACTGAGCGGTATAGAGAAACGGCTCCCCCAAGGTTATTGGGGGAGCCGTTTTTTTTCGTCTGCGCGTTTCGCCAATTTCAGGATTTGAGCACCGCCAGGCATATCACCACAACGACGGCGAAGACCTTCCACAGCCGCCAGATTTCGCTGGACCACAGGGCACCCGCACAACCCGCCAGCAAGATGGGCACAGTCAATTGTTCGTTGACGTGCATGCTGGCGAGCTTCGCGCCGAAGATCCAGATCACGACCGAAGCGACGAAGATGATCGCGCGGCGGGCGAAGAACGGCAGCGCCATAAACTTCCTGTAGAACGGGACCATCCGGTCGATGAGTTCCATTTTTAACCTTCCTTGTTCCTGTTCGCGTACCAGGCGAGCACATCGTAGCTGTACCAGCCTGCGATGCCGGTGGCCGCGGCCGTCGCAAAAAACACCCACGTACGCAGCTCACCGAGCGGCAGGCCGCCGCGGACGATTTCGATCAGTTCCAGCATACAACCTCCAGTGAACGTTGCACCGGTGCGAGGCGCGGCGCGCGATGAACACACCGATGCGATAACCCATCTTCGCATCACCACAGAGAAGTCAAGTCGCCACGCTCAGATGAATGAACCGAACGCATCGGCTATTTCATTGACGTCGTAACTCCTGGCCGGGTCGCCGTCGTTGGAAACAGCGGGACTCCGTTCGACGCTGGCAGTAGCTTCTGGCACAACGCGTGGGGCCTCTTCCGGTTGACGCAACTGAGCGGCTGCCGGTTGCGTTCCCGACGATAACGGAGAGTCACCTGCAAACGAAGCCGCTGCGTTCGTGCCTGCTGATCCTTGCCCGCGTAGGGCGGACTCGGCAAGCGAACGAAGCAGAGCGGCCCGCTCCCTGTATGACGATGCCTGGCTCAGTCGCGCATGGAGAAGCGGCGTGCTCACCGCGTCGATGACCAGCTTCATGTCGAACTTCTCGCTCATGCTTTAGCAGTAGCACGCTCGCGCGTGAGGCCATACTCGATCTGGTCGATGACGATGGTCACGACCTTGCGTGACGCGAGCACGCTGTCGCCGTAGCCGGACAGTGCACGGCTCGCCGCAAGCGGGGCGAGCGACGGAAACATACCGGTGGCGATGCTGCCGCTGGCTGCGCGATGTGCATACTTGGTGTTGCCGTAGCCGACGTCGACTGCGAAGACGGAAGTTTTCAAGATGACTCCGTTCGATTTTGAGGGATCGCGATGAAGTGACAGAAAACTGACAGATAAGTATCAGTTTGGGCCGCCACATCTCACGTGAACCGGCGAACTATCAGATAACTGACACTTTTCTGTCAGTTCTGCATGATTTCGAGTCTATCGAGCGTCCAGCGAAGTCAAGTCAGCAAAGCCAACCGGTTCTGCCCAGCTTTCGGGCGGTGCGTGTGTTCAATTCGCCTCTATCCTTGGGTCACCTACCGCGTCGATGACGCATCGAACCAGAGTGCAAGGCACTCGCACGTCCATATCCCCAGGCCCGCAACGGGCCAGAAACAGCAAATGACCGGGCCGCACAATGAAGCGGCCTTTTTATGAAGTAAACCAAGTCCACGATGGTCCACCATGAGGACCCCCGGACACTGCGATATCCATACGATTGGCGGCGGTTTGCCGCGATGTGACGCAATGAGGACATGTGGAGAGACCGGACACCGGACACTTTTCGCATGCTCATCTGCGTTTGCACACGCCCTTTCAGCAATAGCTGGGTGCGTTCACGAAGCCCGATACACCGCGGCCGAGATGAACGTGCTTGGGGGCGGGGGAACTCCTGCGGACCGGAAAAGACCGGAACACCGCGATTCCCTGACGGAAGAGGACACGGCGCGCGCGGCCGTACACAAACGCGTATCAGGTTTTGCCCGGCCCATAGCGAGGGGGCGTCACCGCGAAGCGGCGAACGAACCCGACGCGCAAAGCGTCACGCTGGCAGGGTAGCCACGAAGCTGCATCGAGGCGGGATTTACCCGCGCAGCGCGACGGCAGGGATGCCTCGCGAATACGTCGGTGGTGTCTTGCGCGAAGCGCGATGCACGCCGGCAGGCAGCAGGTTGGACAGTCGGACTGCATGCTCTTCCCATGCATCTGGCTGATCGGATGGAATCGCTAAAGGAACGGAAGGCAGGACCCTCGCGCCGGGGAAACGGCGAAGCCGCATAGGCGGCGAAGAAAAGACAAGCCCGCTGGTTCGGGTCACGGCATCAGGTAGGGATGCTGCGAACCAGCGGGCGCCGGGCAACGATACTGCGGCGAGCTCGCCGCGCGGAGCGTCAACGATGGCTGCCATTCTCAACGTGCGCGCAGTGGTGAACAAATACCGATTCGCTCCCGAGTTCAGGGATGCGCTGCTCGCTCTATTCGATACGCACGTCGCGCAGATCCACAGCACGACCCGGATCAGTCACAAGGCGCTGTCGATCAAGACGCAGGAACGTCGGGCGACGGCGCTGTGCAAGTCGTTCAGGGAGCTGCGGAAACACGGCTATGCGTTACAGACGCCATGGTCTCTCAAGCACAAGCACGTCGAATGTCTTGTCAAACACTGGGTCGCGGATGGCCAGAGCGGGGGGACGATCGAGAACAAGCTGACGTACCTGCGGGCGATCGCACAATGGATGGGCAAGCCGAAACTGGTGCGAACGCTGGCCGACTATGTTGACCGCCGTGAGCATGGTCTAGTGCGTAGCTATGTCGCGACAGAGGACAAGTCATGGGAGGCACACGGCATTGACGCCGCAGCGAAGATCGAAGAGATCGCCGGAACCTGCCCCTATACGGCGGTGCAACTGAAGCTGCAGGCGGCGTTCGGTGTGCGCGTTCAGGAGAGTTTCATGTTGCGACCGCTTGAGGCCGTCCGCAATCCACAGATGCTCGCCGTAGTACGCGGCACCAAGGGCGGTCGTCCGCGCGAGGTGCCGCTCGAAGCGAAGATTGCGATTCTTGAAGAAGCGGCGAGCCTGAGCAACGGCGTGACGGGCTCGACTGTGCCGGCTGACCGGACGCTGACGCAATGGCGTGACTGGTATTACTACGTGCTGGAAAAGCACGGCGTGACGAAGTCGGGTCTGGGTATCACCAGTCACGGCCTGCGCCACGGATACCTGCAATCGCTCTATGAGCGGACAGCAGGAACACCCGCGCCGATCAAGCGGGCCGGTGAGCGTCCGGACCCGCAGGTGCACCAGGAAGCAATGCGCCGGGTCGTTCAGGCGGCAGGTCATAGCCGCGTGACCAAGGCGAATGCTTACCTGTCGACGTTTGCGAAACAGGAGCGGCTACAAAGGAAGTTGCCGACGGTCGAGGAGGTTCGCGAGGCGCTCAGGATTGCCGAAGGCAACAAGAGCCATGCCGCCACGGCCCTTGGTATCTCGCGTCAGGCGCTCTATCGGATATTCGGGGCGGCAGCGGGGGAAGGAACCGTAAATTGAGACGCCATATCCCTGATTCCGCTCAGTCGGCGTGCCGCAGAATGGAATCTCTCTCAGGTTCTGGCGGCGGCCGTCAGACCGTTCAAGCCGGCTTTCACAGCCGGCTTCTTTTTTTACATTTCCGCCGTTCGGCAGTTGTCATACGCCAGCATGGAAACGCCGGCACTCCTGACTCCTATACTGCTTGGGGGCAGTTCCCCGCCAACAGGAGTGCGATCATGATTCTTGTCGACTCAGGTGGAATTCAAGAGGTACAGCTGGCGAAGCTGCTGTTCGAGGACGGGCAGCATTATCGGTACTTCAATACCTCCGAGCAGATAATCGCCTATCTCAAGACGAAACCCGACCAGAAATTCCAGCTCTCTGATGTAGAAACGGGCAGGGTCCTGTACGACAGGGGAGATCCGAATCGGTCACTTTACGGATACGACGCGGGTGACGTGTTCTGCGGAGAGGTCCGGTACGACTCCAACACGGGAAAGGTCACGACTATCACTCCAGGTGATCGGACGTGGCTAGGCTAATCACGTAGACTCGATCCACGAGTGCGTGCAGGGGCCCCCGACGACGCGGATGCCCCAGCACGGCGGTCTGATGACGTTTGCTCTCAGTTACCAACGATCGCGGTCAGGCATTGCGTCGACAGCCAACGCAATTCGATCTTCAAACAGACACTGGTCATGCTCGCTGGGCGACGGGATCTTCGGAAACTGTACGTAGCGTTCGCCGTCGATATCGACCCACTTGGCCAGTTGCACGAGCTTGCGATAGCGTGCGGCGTCTTTCAGGACTGGATCGATCGGCCAGCTGTCGATCGTTGACACTGTAGCGTCGACGAGCCTCTGGGCGAGCATGGCGAATAGCGGGCCGCGCGTTTCCCAGTCTTCATTGTTGCGCGCGAGCATGTCGATGACCATCTGTGAATCACACGCCCCGAGCTCTTTCTCGATCAGGTCACGCAGGTCGCCCTCGGTGATTTTCGGGCGACTCAGCCGGCGGTTCCAGATATGAGCACATCGGGTCATTGCAGATTTCTCGTCCTTGCCTACGGGCAGCCACGGCGTTGACATGCCGCAGTCCGAGCAGTAGATGCAGACCAGTTTTTCGGTTTGGGGAGCAAATGCGGGGCGGGGCATGACGTCGCCGATGACAGGCGGGCCGGCGTGACGGCCATATTTGCCGTAGTCAAAAGGAGACGAACCGGTTTCCGCGACGACCCGTTGGGAAAACCCAAGGGTGCCGCGGCCGCCGCAGTGGTCGCAGGGATAGAGCTGTTCGTACATTGTCCGGGTCTTCGCCGTGCATTTATTGGGAGATATTGGCAGGCATTATCGTTGGACATTGGACGCGAGAAAAGCCGATTTACAACCGGAAAAGCGCCGCTTTATGTATGAAGAATAGTTTCAGGAAAATCGTCATGAACGCGGCCGTCCAGTTCGCGACCGGCGGCTTTCTTGCCGACGCGGTCCATCGGCTGTCTGGAGGGGTTTGAGCCGGGCGCCCATTCGCCCCATTGCTTGAAGAAGAACGGCACCTCTGCGGAAGCGCATTGGTCGCGCAGCGAGCGTGCCCAATCGGGATGCATTGGCCGGGCGCCGTGTCCGCTTTCGCCGCCGACAATCATCCAGTCGAGCGCCTCGAGGGCGTTGGTGTGGTCGCGCCAGTCACTGCCCGCGAACATGCCTTCGAAGCTCACCGGGCCCAGCAGCGGCTCCATGGAGAGGAAGCGCACCCGCGCTGGCACCGCAAGCAGCTTCGGGATGTCGCGATCGGCCTCGGCCTGATTGACGACCGTTGCGCCGAGCCAGACGTTGTCGCGGCCCGCGAGCCAATCGCGCGATCGCGCGCGAGCGACCATGTCGGACACATTGCCAATGCGCTTCGTGAGCAACAGCCAGTTCAGGTTCGGCGTGCGCTCGATCAGCTCGAACAGATCGCGGCGCCATAGCGGATCGACCTCGTTGTCGAAAACGTCGGCGAGCGATGCGCAGAACACGCGTTGGCGGCGACCGTGCGTCGCAAAGAACTCATCATGCTGCGCATTCCACAGCAGCGGCTTGCGCCAGTTCGCGGCGGAGGTGCGGCGACGTGGCGCGCCCGGGCCCCAGTTGATGGGCGTGCCGCCGGCGAAGCGCGCGTTGCGCGTTTCCGCATAACAGTGATCGCAACCGGGGCCGACCTTCTGGCAGCCCTCCCACGAATTGAAGGTGTGGTCGGTCCATTCGATCTTGCTGTTCTCGCTCATGCCGGCTCCCGCTCAGACAGTTTCGACATCGTGAGACTGTACCGCCAGCGTGCCGCACTGGCGGGCGCGCTTTTCGATCGCGTCCAGCCACGGAAGAAACGCCGCGTCGGCGAGATCGGACGGCGCGCAGATCGGGACGATCAGATGGCCGATCTGATCGCCCGTCGAATTGATCGCGTCGATCGTCTTCGCGTCTGGCACGACCCAGAAATACCAGCGCTGCACGAAGTACCACCAGGTTTTCGCGCGCTCGAGTTCGGCCCATGTCGCGCTGAAATCGAGGACGGAACCGACTGCACTGAAAAACACGCAGCGCACGCCACTCGACGTGGTCGCGGCGACGACTATCTGGCGGCCCGAGGAGAGTGATTGTGGATCGTGGCAGGCGCAGCCCAACGCGGGATAGCGGCCCAGCCAGTCAAGCGAGCGCGAGATTGCGCGTTCAAGAAAAAAGCTTTTGCCTAGCATCGAGGACTCCGGTGGTTATAGCCCGATCGGGAACCGGGCGTGCATTTCCATCTTGCCGAACCCGGATGGAAGTCAAGTCACCCCGGCACGCGAGAAGATTGGCCAGGCTAGCGGACCCGCAGTCGTTGTCCGTCGACCCATGCCTTGCGCAGCGCCGCCCTGACACTGTCTGACTCGTTCGGAAAATTGCGCTGCACCCATTCACCGCTCAGAACGCGCTCTTCGTCTGTCCAGTCGTCCTCACCCTCTCGCGTCTCCTCGAATGACGCGAGCGCGTTATCGACCCGCTGCAAGGTCGCGTTCAGGCGCTCCTGCAACACTGAAAGCCACTGGCGCACAGAATCGGGGCGACCGGTGAGCACGAACGGCGACGCCGCATAGCGCGTCAGATTGAGGATGTCCTGAACTACCTGGGATATCTGTTGCACGGGTACTCCTGTTCAGTGGGTCAGAGCGCCTGGAAGTCCAGCGCTTTTAATAGGAGGAACGGAATTCGACGCCCTGGTCCCAGCGGCTTTGCCAATGCTCGAGATAGCCCCGGGCGACGGCCGGGCAGTCCCAGAGCACGAGCGCGTTTTCGCTATTGCGAGACGCCGCAGCCTGGCTGTAGTTGAAGGAACCGGTCTGTACCGTCACGCCATCAACGATCACCACCTTGTCGTGGTGGATCGGGTAGACGCTAACGGTGCGCACGGGAATGCTCGCGTTCACGAGCAGGTTCATAGCCGCATGGGCCTTGCCGGAACGGTCCTCGCTGAGGTTGTTCTTGCCGTCGACAACGACGGCGACTTCGACGCCACGGCGCTTCGCCTGGAGCAGGTGACGCACGACATCGGGCGAAGTGAACGAGTACGCCGACACCCGGATCGAACGCTGGGCGCTGTCAATCGCGCGGTCGACCAGTGCGGCCGCGCTGCCTTCGGGCGAGAAGCCGACCTCGGGCTGGCACGCGCCACTGCCAGCTGAAGCGTGGGCCGCGGTTGCCATTACTGCGGCCACCGCCGCGCTCATGATTGCCTTCGTGAACTGCATGGTCGGATTCCTGTGTGTGTTGTTGGATATTCACGCGCCGGGGCCGGTTGCCGCGGCGGCCACTTGTTTCCAGGTTACCGGGCCTCTGGCCAAGTCAAGTCGCGCGCGCGTCGCGAAGGGGCGGAAGCTGCACCTGCGCGAGCGGCTCCCGATCAACATCCCATTCGACTGCCGGAATGCCGCGCGCGAGCCGAAGCGCCCGCTTTTCTTGGTTCTGTTGCAGTAAGGCCCACGTTAAAATTGGGTAGCGAATTTTTGAGCTGTGCGATGAAGAAGACGAAGACACCGCGAACCACACTCGCGCCGGGCCTGGCCAAGGTCCTGAAGCGCCTTCACTACCCGCTTGAAGTGATTTTGCTGTGCGTGCGATGGTACGTGGCCTATTCGCTGAGTTTGCGCAATCTTGCGGAAATGATGGACGAGCGTGGTATCGCGGTGGATCATTCGACGGTGTACCGCTGGGTCATCAAGCTGCTGCCGCTCTTCGAAAGGAGCTTGCGCAAGCACAAGCGTCCGGTTGGGAAAAGCTGGCGAATGGACGAGAGCTATATCAAGATCAAAGGCGAGTGGAAATATCTTTACCGGGCAGTGGACAAGGCGGGCGACACGGTCGACTTCCTGCTCAGGGCCAGGCGGGACAAGCTCGCTGCCCGGCGGTTCTTTGAAAAGGCGATCGCCCATAATGGTACGCCAGAGACCGTGACCATCGACAAAAGCGGCTCCAATCTGGCCGCACTGGATGCGGTGAATGCCGATCGCGAGACGCCGATCAAGGTCCGTCAGATCAAGTACCTGAACAACATTGTCGAACAGGACCATCGGGCTATCAAACGCCGGACCCGGCCGATGCTGGGATTCAAGAACTTCCACCGTGCGAGGGTCATTCTCGGCGGCATCGAGGTAATGCACATGATCAGGAAAGGACAGATGAAATGTGCGGGCAAAGACCCGTCGTCTGCTTCCCAGCAGTTTTACTCCCTTGTGTCATAAGCAATACTTATCATATCGACATTTCTCGTCCCGACACCCTTACTGCAACAGAACCTCGGAGATCTGCTGTTCGTCGCGGCTGGCTTTCTCTGGACCGCGTACACTTTTATGCTTAAGCGTTGGAATGCGGATCCTATTTCGTCAGTGGCCGCGGTGAATGTGATATCTGGCTTCGCGTATCTTCCGGTGTATCTGATCACAGGGCACGGACAACTTCCTCATGTCAGTCTGGGTTGGTTTGCCGGGACACGGCACTACAGGGTATTGTTGCCGCGCTATTGACGGTGTACGCATATGCCAAGTCGGTTCGCATCTTGGGGGCGTCGCGTGCGGCGGTACTGCCGGCCATGGTACCCCCTGTCGCGCTGATCATCGGCGCGGTTACGATTCACGATATTCCAACTTCTCTTCAGGTCGCTGCTGTCGCCATCGCAATGATTGGGTTTACGGGAGCAGTGGGCGCCTGGCCCGCCATTCGGATGAACAGGAGACAGACGACTCCTCCTCGCGATCCCCTGCTGGCACACGCATCCATTACGGCTACACAAGGTCGCGCTCAATACCCGCTCGGTAGCCGTTGATGCCAAACATATGTGCAAGCACCAAAGCGCTCAGTCTTCCGGCCAATACGGCGCGATGTGAGCGCATTCACTGCGCGTTCAATTCAGCCACGGCTTTCAACCGTCGTCGAGACCTCTCGAGAATGCTGATAGCACGGCTTCAAGACGGCACTTCATGGCGTTAAGCGAAGCAACTTTTTTGACCTGCGATCGAATGAAAAATTTTCCGGTGTTCATCGATCGTGTCTGTGGGTCGCTCTGGACCCGCGAGCAGTTCCTCGAATTTGTTGAATAGCAGGGGAGAAATCTTATCCCACAGCGATGCGACCACGAATGCGTAGGCCGCGTTGCCACCAGCTCTCGCGAGCTCAACATAGAAGTTCGGGCCGCTATCCCGATAGTGTGGATCGCGCACTGATTCCGGCCCCGCCTACATCTCGATAGCCTGACGCAGCCGATTCAGATTTGCATCAGTGCAGTTTATCGCAGCCAATTCTGATGTTTTGAGTTCGATATAGAGCCGAGCCTCCATCAACTGGATCGGGCTGTCACGGATCGGCGTAATCGAGCCGGGGATGATCGGCGTAATGAGGCCACCTGGAATGGCCCCGAAACGCGATTTCGAAGGGACTCAAGAATGCGTTTTTTTGCCTGATTTTGCAACCGCGTTTTCGCCGTTTTCGGGCATCGGTTTCGGCTTGCGGAAGCTCTCACCCTCAATGACGACGCGGTAGGCGCCGTGCCGTAGCCGATCGAGCGTGGCAGCACCGAGGATGCGGTTGTCGGGGAACGCGTCTCCCCATTCGCTGAAGTCGAGATTTGACGTCAGGATCGTCGCCGCGCGCTCATACCTGGCGGCTATCAGGTCATGGAAGTCTTCGTCGTGGGGCGCACGAAGAGGTTTGAGTGCGAAGTCATCAACGATCAGCACCGGCACGCGCACAAACTGCTGGAGCTTGCGTTCATAGAGTTCGGTCGCCCTTGCTGCATGCAGCTTCTTGAGCAATCCGGTTTGCGTAATGAACAGGACATCACGGCCCTGACGCGCGGCGCAGTGGCCCAACGCCTGCGCGAGATGCGACTTGCCAACGCCGGTTTGGCCGACCATCAGCACGCAGACCTTCTCGTCAATGTAGCGGCCGGTGGCGAGATCATGGATGTGAGCGCGGTTGAGTTTGGGCACGCGGTCGAAGTCGAAGTTCTCGAGCGTCTTGCCCAGGGCGAAGCCAGCACGGGCGAGCCGCACGCCGAGCTTCTTCTGCTCTCGCCGTGCGACCTCGTCGTGCAACAGCATGGAGAGGAAATCCGTGTAGGCAAGTTGCCCGTCGATGGCCTGACGGTTGCGTTGCTCGAGCGAGTCGAGGATGCCCGAGAGGCGCAACTGCTTGAGGATCGTGTTCAGTTCTGGACATGGATTCATGGACGTTCAATGGATCAGAAGGGAATGGAGGTCACGGCCGAAGCGGCCGCCGTTCAGGTAGGTGTCGGCAGACGTCGGCGCTGGTGCTGCAGTGGGCTGGCTGTCCAGACCCTTGTCGAGGATCGTCTTGACGGTGCGGTACCTGGGGCTGGCAAACACGAGCGCACGCTCGCACGCAGCCTCCAGCCGTT